>CAYQWX010000070.1:0-9976 GCA_964421355.1 uncultured Bacteroidales bacterium | reverse complement strand
AATATAAATAATACTGTGGTTTTAGATATCAAATAACTCAAACGGCTCAAATTCAAGAATTTTTCTCGTAACAGGATTTTTCTATCTTTGAATATTTCATCTGCACTTACAGTCATTCCAAGAAAATGGGCTACAATTATTGACATAAAAATATAAATAGGTATATTCTCATTTTCTCTGAATATGTATATATTTGAAAAGGGGTCTGCTATGTAAAATATAGTAATTGTAAGTATAAATGCTAACAGGGGTGCTTCTAATAAATTGAGCAGTAAATATTCTTTATCTGCAATTTTTGATTTTACATCTCTTGTAAAATATACCAATGTTTGCTTGAGTTTGGAAGGGAGCTTTAAAGATGTCTTTAGGGAAGAATTTTTTTCTTGACTTTCTTGCTCAAGTTTTTCTTTATTCAAATAGTCTTTCTTTTCCTGCAAAAATCTTTCATACCACTCTTGGGGCGAAACTTTTCGCATCTTGGTATAATTACCAAATTCATCCACCACCCTTGCATCCAATATGTTGAATATTATCTCTGGGTTTACATTTCCACAAGTAGGACATTCTCCCACAAGATTATTTACCTGATTATCTGCTGTTTTGAAATATATTACTGCTTCTATTGGATTACCATAATACACTAAATATCCACCCGTATCCATTATCAGGATATTGTCAAACATTTTATAAACATCAGAAGATGGTTGGTGTATTACTACAAATACTAGTTTGCCTTTTAATGTAAGTTCACGTAAAAGGCTCATTACATTTTCGCTATCACGGGAAGATAGTCCTGAGGTTGGTTCATCAAGAAATAATATATGAGGTTCACGTATAAGTTCTAATGCTATATTTAACCTTTTTCGCTGTCCTCCGCTTATAAACTTATTAAATGGAGAGCCTACTTTCAAGTCTTTTATTTCATAAAGCCCAAGTTCATCTAAATGCTTGTTTACAAGTTTTGTTAGTTCCTCATCAGTTTTGTTGCCAAAGCATAGTTTGGCATTATAAAAAAGGTTTTCAAATACAGTTAATTCCTCAATTAATAAGTCATCTTGAGGCACCAAACCAACTAATCCTTTCAAGGTATCTTCTTTATGTTTGTGCCAATCTATACCATTTATCAATATTTTTCCTGTAGTTGGTTTGTATATGCCTGACAAAACATTTAATAAAGTGGTTTTCCCTGCTCCACTTGCACCCATTATTCCTACAAGATGTCCATTTTGTTCGGAAAAAGACATAGAATTAAGTCCAATATCTCCTGTGGGAAATGTGTATGTTATTTCTTTTACTTCAAACGATAAGTTAAAATTATGGTGATGGTGTAAAAAATGGTGTACTATATCCGAATAATATATAGACCTGTATCCTGGTATTTTAAGCGTGCTACCATTAGCAAATAAATATATGCGCAGTGGATGCACAGGCAATCCGTTTAAGAAAAGTTCTAATGAACCATTGTAATAAAAGAAATAGATTTTTACGCTTGATACATATAAAAAATAAACTTGTTCTTGTGCAATTGTCTTTATGTCAATGTTTTCTGATGTATTAGAATGAAGAGGTAATGAATAGAAACTTTTGTCTTGATTTGTTATTGATTCAGGGAACAAGACAAATTTTTGTATGTTTTTTGTTTCTTCCGGTTGTATGTTAAACACCTCTGCAACAGTAGTAATTATTGCTTTTCGTTGGTCAGTAAACCGTGATTTGTTTCCTATAAATTCAAACAAACGAACAAGAACTACTACTTTTTGTTTTTGGGTAAGAGTTTTGTTTATTTTTTTTGCTATTCCCAGCGTCCTTACGGAGTCTCCTACTGATGTCAGTTTACTTTTCCGTGCTTTCTTTTTACTTTTTTCTATATAATCATCAAATAATGCAATAAATTCGGATACTGCGTCAGTATTTAATTGGCTACGAAGAAATCCCAGTACATAATTACGGGCTTGTTCATCAACTCCTTCGTCTTGTATTGCAATAATGGCAAACAGACGCATTAATGCTTTTAGGATTTCCTCACTCATTTATTAATGCTTACTTTTAATCGTCTAATTCTTTTATTTCAAACGGCAAATCCACAATGTCGGCATATTCTTCTCCTGCTTCCATCATGTCTTCGTCATCTTCATTGTAATACCAGTGGACAACAATCTCTTTTCCGTCACTATACAAATCTTCCAGTTTTACAAGTATATCTAACAGCATTTTGGATGAAGCGGTATTGAAATAGTCCATTTTGAAAACAAATACTATTTTATCGTCAATTTGTGGTATGTTTTTTTCCACCCAGTCAATAATTGGTTGATAAAAAGCATTTACATCTTCGGGCATTGAACGTCCTCCAATCTCAAACACTTTATTTTGAGGATCCAATACTACACTTGGAGTATCATCTGTACCTTGTATCTTTATTGTTTCCATAACAATTTCTTTTATTTATTATTTAAGTTATACTTATTATTTTCTTTGAATTTTTACTGTCATCATGAAAAATGAATATTTTTCCGAGACTTCTATAAAGTGATAATCTATTTTTTCTCCACTTTTTCTAGCAATATCTATAAGTCCCAATCCAGCGCCACCTTTTTCCGACAATTCACCTGTGCGAATTTGTTTTTTATACAATGCTTTTAATTCATCTTTGGTCATGTTGTTTATTTTTACCAATAATTTTGTTAGTTCTTCTTTCTGATCATTTTCCACCATATTCCCAGTTATTACAGCATATTTCTCTTCAGTACGATAAATCAAAAATATTCCACGCTTTGCATAAGGAGAATTTTCCTCCCCATGTGCATGTTTGCTAATGTTTTGTAAACATTCTACCATTACATGAAATACTTTTCTTTGGACGGAAGAAGATTCTTGCTCGTTTTCCAATTTCTTTTCAGCTAATGATGTAAAGGCTTTTGTTATTTGATGAGTTATCTCACCTTCATAAACAAGATTTATATCATTAGCCTTCATTTGTTTATATATACCATAAACAAAATCAAAAAATTTAACATTTTTCTTTTTATCTTGCATGTTTTATTTATTTTAAAATTCTATTCCAATTACTAATATGTCGTCAATTTGTTTTTGGCTACCTTTCCATTGCTTAAATTCTTGATAAAACATATTTCCTATTTGAAACATTGGCTTATCATTATTATTTATAATAAATTCTTTTATTCTTTTTGTTTTATATTTTTCTTTATTTTCATTTATTTGGTCAGGATAACCATCGGTAAAAATAAATATTTTATCTTTATGTTGTACTTCTAATTCATAATTGGTAAAATCTTTTTCAAACTTCTTTCTATGAGGGATACCACCTATTGCCTTTCTATCCCCTTTATATTCTAAAAGTTCTTTATTTCTAACAAGGTATAACGGACGATGTGCTCCTGCAAATTCTATTTTTGTTCTATCTTTGAGATTCACCTTTATAAGGGCGGCATCCATTCCGTCTCTCGTTTGTGCTCCCGGAATATTTTGTTTAAGTGTTTCTCTAACTTTTTGATGCAACATGTCTAATATCTCACTTGCTTTGAGAACTCTATCATGATCAACGATATTGTTTAAATGAAAATATCCTATAAATGACAATAATGCTCCAGGTACGCCATGTCCCGTACAATCAACAGCGGCTATATATAAGTAATTATTACGTTCAAACATCCATGGAAAATCACCGCTTATCACATCTTTTGGTCGATACAATAAAAAGGATTTTTCAAAATATCTTCTTAATATTTCTTGGTCCGGTAATAAAGAGCGTTGAATACGGTAAGCATAATTTATACTTTCGGTTATTTTTTTATTTTGTAATTCAATTTCTTGTTCAAACAATTTACTTTCCGTTATATCATGAAGGATTATAAGTAAAGTTTCTATTTCATTTTGTTCATCTTTTTCGGGAATAATATTTATACTAAAATAGTATTTATTATCTTCTATTTCAAAGTCTTGTTCCAGTTCTTGTTTCGCTTGTGTCTCCAAAGTTCGGATAACAGCCTGCTTTATAAATTCTTTAAATTGTGAATTGATATTTACTTCATCTATTTTTTTATTTCTTGCAGTTTCCAGTTCTATATCAAACATATTTTTGAAAGAAGGATTAAAATAGAAAAACTCCATTTCTTTACTTAGTCTTACTATCATATCAGGACTATTTTCGGATAATGCTTGCATTTGACCACGACGACGTTGTTCTATTTCTGCAATTATTTGCGAAGTAATATCTCTTGTATTAAATAAAAAGCCTTCTATACCCGGCATATCCAAAAGATTTCTTATTTTAATTTCTATCCATATATTTTCATCTGCATTTGGAGGTGTATAAGGAGCTTTTATTATTTCTACATTATCTGGGTTTTCCTTTACTTTTTCTATTGCGGGAAGGATTAAATTTTTTAATTCATCATTTAGCTCATATAGAGTACGTGTCCCTATAAATTCTTTAGAATCGTATCCAAGTATCCTCTGGGCTGCACGACTTTCATATTGCAATGTATAACTTTCGTCATATATAGAAATTACTTCGGAAGCATTTTCCAGTATGAGTTCCAATTTCTTTTGAGAATTTTCTACTTCTTTTATTTGCTGTTCCAGTTTTTTATTTGTTTCGGCAAGCATTTCTTGTGTAACTTGCATTTCTTCCGCATTTTGTCTCAATTCTTCTTCACTCTCACGAAGTTGGTCCATCATTGCTTGCGATTCTTCCAGCAGTTTCTTTGTTTTATAGTTTACTTTTAAGTTAAATAGTGTTTGGGCAATTATTATTCCTATCTCTTTTAAGAATGTTCTTTTAAGTTCCGTTATTTCATTAATATCTGCTATTTCTATAATACCTTCCAAATCTTCATTATACATAAGAGGTTCTATTACTAATTCGGCAGGCTTTTTATCTTTTATAAGTCCTGATGTAAAGATTGCATAATTTTCAGGTACTTTTTTTATATATATGGTATCTTTTTCAAAGGCGGCTTCACCGATTAGTCCTTCCCCTATTTTGAATTCTTGTTTTATATATTTTTTCCTATTGTAAGCATAAGTAGCATAATTTATTATAATATTTTTATCTTCATCGTACATATAAAATGCTCCTTCTACTATTCCCATATATTCCACAAGAGCTTTCAACACATTGAAAGCAAGCTCTTCCAAGTCATTATATTGTCTTAATATCTCCGATATTTTTTCTTTCCCTTCTCTTATCCAATTATTTTGTTGTTCTTTTATTTTATTTTCTACAAGTCCCTTTCTCATCTCAAGAATAAGACTACCGAGTTCACTTTGTTTTATCGTTTCGTCCGGTTCTATGTCAAGTTGACCTTGTCCAATAGCACGAGTAAAGCGACTTAAACTTTCTATTTCTTTATCTTTCTTAGACAATACTTCTTTTATTTTATTTTCCTTTTCGTTTATTATTTTAACTAATAATCGGGCAATTATTCCTAATACTATTGGAGCTGTATCTATAATTACAATTTGTAAACTCTCATGTATTTTTAATAAATTTTGAAAGGAAAAGGACAAACCTGCTTGCATAAAAGCAATAATCCAAGATATTATTAAAAATAAAAATCCGATTATTATTGCTTCTATTACAAGAATATTGATTTTAGTTCCAAAAATTGTTATATCTTTTTTATTCTCAATATAAGAAACCATAGTATTATATTTTATTTTTCAATGAAGGTATTTTGGTTTTTAATTATTTCACTAATAGTTTTTAGTATCTTAATATCTCGTTCAGAAAATTTTTCAAATTTAGCTAACTCCAGTACATATTGCGTTTCATTTTCTATTACTATCGGCCAAACCATTAAATGATTGGGATAACTTTCTCCCAGTCCTGAATAGACCTTAATATATCCTTTAGGAATATCAGACAATATTACATATTTTTTATCTTGTGCCGCTTGTCCATTTATTCCGTTTCCTTTTTCAAAATCAATTTCATTTTCATCTTCGTAATAATATGCATAAGTTGCTATCACCCTAAAAATATTATCCTCTCCCCGTTTAAATGCAATACCTTGTACAATTGATAATTCTTTTGCCAAGTCGGATAAAAGATTTTTGAAGATTTCATTTTCTTTTTCTCCTTTAATTTCTATATCTAATTTTTTATCAACGACATCAGTTTTATTGTCTTGCTTTTCTTTTTCGTTTAGTTGTTCCTCAAAATATCCCAATTCTTTTTCTTTCTTTTCCAATATGGCTGATAATTTATTATTTTCAATATTCTTTTTATATATCATAGAAGATAATCGTTCTATTGTAATTACACTTATTACTATCCACCCCCATAATATTATTTTTGACGGAATATATGTGCATAACGGATATAAATAAAAGCCAATTGCAATTGAAAATATTAAATAAAATAATACTATAATAAAAAATTTTTTTTTCATGTTAATAAATATTTTAATTTCTCTATAATCCTATCGCTGTTTAAAATATAGTCCGGTCTAATCAAATCTAATGTACCTTTTGTCATAGCAGGCACTTGACAATCTAAAGGATCTTGAACAATTGTTGTGCCTCCAAATTTTTGAATAACTTCCATCCCTTTGGCTCCGTCTTTATTTGCTCCAGATAATATTACAGACAACAATTTATCTTGATATATATATGCAGCTGCCATAAAAGATAAATCTAAGGAGGGACGAGAATGATTCACCATAGGCTCTGTGGATAAGGTTATTTTGTTTCCATAATCGAAATACATATGATAATTGGCGGGAGCAAGATAAGCAATTCCTGGTTTTACTGTTTCTTTATCAAATGGTTCTTTTACTGATATTTTAGATTTTAAGTTTAAAGATTCAACAAAACCGCTTCTCACGTGTTTTAATCTATGAAGCACTAAAAATACAGGAATACTTAATTGATATGAAAATGATGCTAATATTTTATTTATTACTTGATAACTACCGGCAGAACCTCCTATTATTATTGCTTTATATTTTTTTTTCATAAAACCTCTATGTATTACTTTTTCTTATATATACCATCGTTTTCATTTATTGCAGACAATGAATATTCTTGTAAATATAATATTTTTTCTTTTTCTCCTATTATCAATAACCCTCCTTTTTTTAATTTTTTTACAATATTGCCTATAATTTCATATGAATATTTTAAGGTATAATCAAGCATTATATTTCTGTAAACAACAATATCTTGCATAAATGGAGGAGGCATAAATACTCCTTCTTTTGTTATCTTTATTTTAGTTTTTATTTTTTCTTTAAATATAAGCCTTTCATCATTTTCATAAAAAATACTTTCCCAGTCATAATGAGGTTTTATGCCAAAACGCTTGAAATTTAATTTACTTATTTCTAATATTTTTTTGTCTATTAAAATTTCACCCTTTTTTAATAAATTACTTTTTTCGGTAGATAAACAATTTATCGTTATTTCAACTTTTTCTTCTACATCCAATATTTTTAATAAAGTAATCAGAGAGAACAATTCATAACCTCCTGCACAAAGAGGAAACCATATTCTATAATTATTGTTTTCAGCAACTGTTTTACTAAATTCATTAAGCAAAAACCTCCACACTGAAGGAGCTCTAAACATTTCAGTAGCTACCGAAGATAATGACAATAAAAAATCTTCTTTGCCTATTTTATCACTATTTACTATAGTTATTAGTTCCTCTATTGAATTAAGATTAAAAAACGATAAACTCTTTTCAATTTTTCTTCTTAAAGGAATAGTAGCAAAATTAGACAATACAATCCCGTATTTTTCTTTTACTATTTGTTCTAATTCTTTTATTTTTCTTACAGACAATTCGTAAAATGCCACATCTATTTTTTTTGCAAAGTTATAAATTTTATAACAACTTACTTGCTAATTCTGCCAAATAGCTTCTTTCCCCTTTTACTAAATTTATATGTGCAAAAACTTCTTGTCCTTTCATTTTATCCGTAAGGTATGACAAGCCATTTGAATGGGCATCCAAATATGGTGAATCTATTTGTTCTATATCACCTGTAAACACGAATTTACTATGTTCTCCTGCCCGAGTGATTATTGTTTTTATTTCATGAGGAGTTAAATTTTGTGCTTCATCCACTATAAAAAAGACATTTGAAAGACTCCGTCCCCGAATATAAGATAATGGTGTAATAATCAATTTTTCATCATTTAACATTTCCTCTATTCTCTTATAATCTTTGCTGGTAGGTAGAAACTGTGACTTTATTACTCCCAAATTATCAAATAAAGGTTGCATATATGGTCCTATTTTACTTTTTATATCTCCAGGAAGATAACCAATATCTTTATTTGATAAAGGCACTATAGGACGAGCTAAGAGAACTTGATTGTATCTATTACGTTGTTCTAAAGCAGATGCAAGAGCAATAAGAGTTTTGCCTGTTCCTGCTTTCCCTGTAAGCGTAACTAATGGAATATTGTCATTAATTAGGGCATGAGCAGCAAATGTTTGTTCTGCATTTCTGGGCTGTATGCCATACATATATTTTTTTTCTACTCTTTCCACCGTTTCTTCTACAGGATTAAAATATGCTAATGCACTGGATTTTGATGATTTGAGTATAAAATATTCATTCGGGTGAGGATTTTTTATATAATCAAAAAAGGACGAAAGAGGTATTTTTTTTGCAGTATATAATTTTTGAATTAATGCACCATCTACATCATTTATTTCACTAATGGACTTATATATTTTTTCGTCCAAATTTATAACCTTGTCAGATTCATAATCTTCACTTTGAACACCAAGGGCTTTGGCTTTCATTCTCAAATTTATATCTTTTGAAACAAGTATTACTGGATTTTCTCTATGTAAACGCAGCCATTCCGCTATTGCTAATATTCTATGGTCAGGTATATCTTCGGGAAATGATTTTTTGCCCTCTTCCGAAAAATCTTTACCTGTTTCTATAAACAGCCTACCTCGTCCTTTTCCCAATGGCACACCTTCTTTAAACAGCTGTTTGCCTGCTAATTTATCTAATTCTCTGGTAAATTCCCTTGCCATATAATTTATAAGTTCATTCCCCTTTTTGAATTTATCCAGTTCTTCTAATGCAGTAATTGGTATTACTATATCGTTTTTACCAAAATTGTAAATACATTTATAATCATGTAATAATACATTTGTATCTAATACAAATATCTTTTTTGTTTTCTTTTTTGTTGCCATATCATAAAAATTTTTTATTCAAACCAAGGGTCATTCCACAAATTTGTAGCCGCATAAATATCCAATTGTGTAAATTTTAATAACTCAGTTAAAAGATCTTTTAGTGCTTTTGCCTTTTTGTAATCTGGATTTTGTTTTAATATCTTGTTACAAGTATTTATTCCTTCACCATATTCTCCTAATTGCTGGAAAAGATGAGCTATTTCTATCAAATCTTCATAATTAGAAGTATCTGAAGAAAGTTGTTTTAATTTATCTACAACTTCTGCACGTTTATTTTGACTTATAAGTTGTTTTATTTTATTTAATTCTTCTTCTATTTTCATATACAATGTATTTGCTACAAATATATAAAAATTATATATGCAAGAAGATTGTTAAGAATATATATCTCGTAAATTCAATTAGTAAATGTAACAATAAATTAGCATTTAATTTGTCCTTGTGTAAAGGGAAAATTTTCTATAATTAATATTTTTTAATAAAACTAAAATTATAAAATTTCTAACTTTGTCTTTATATACTTTGGATGCAGCACATGTCAATAATCTTAACGTTCTCATTTTTTGGATAAATTTATTTAAGAATTTTTTTGGAATTTAGACCTGCCAGGGACAGTATTTCTTTACAGACAGCCAAAAACGGTTGCAAATTTCTTTCTTTGGTGTTATACATTGGACTCCATATACTATATAAAACTTTATCCTTATTAACAACAATTTCAAGATCAACAGTTATACCATCATTAGATATTATAATATCTTTGGGATTTGCCGCATTAAGTATTCT
>CAYQWX010000069.1:0-10297 GCA_964421355.1 uncultured Bacteroidales bacterium | reverse complement strand
TAAATGTTTTTCATTAGTTCGGCAACGGTTTTTGTTTCGGAAGGATAACCGAGTTTTTTTGCGTAGTTATATGCTATTTTTCCAAATTGTTCGGCTTTATTGATTTTTCCCTGTTGCAGATACAAATTTGCAAGTTTTGAGTATGCTGTAACTAATGTTGGAGTGTCATTAAATTTAGTAGCGATATCTATTGACTTCTGCAAGTAATATATGGCACTATCTATTGAATATTTTTGTCTATATATTGTTGCTAAGGTTATATAATTTTGTGCAAGTTCCAGTTTGTGATTGTTTTTGATGTTTATTTCAATAGCTTTGTTAATGTAGTATGCAGAGGAATCTATGTTATTTTTTTTAATGTATAAAGTAGCAATGTTATGATAGAGTAGAGGGATATTTTCAGTATCTTTTACAGATAGGGCATAAGTTAAATTTTTTTTGTACATTTTTAATGCCTTTGCCGTGTCTCCTTGTAATCCGTATATGTATGCTATGTTGTTTCGGGCAATTATTATTCCTTTGGAGTCGTTTAGTTCTTCTTTGTATTTTAAGGCTTTCATGAAGTATTTTATAGCATTTGTCATATCTCCGAGAGAGTAGTAGACATATCCAATGTTTATCAAAGAGTAAGAAATCTTTTTTTTGTTTCCCGTTTTTTTACGAAGGTCCAAGCTTTTAAGATAATTGTCCATTGCTTTCAGGATATCTCCTTTTATGCTGTATATAAATCCTATGTTGTTATATGCGGTGGATAAATGAAGTAAAAGGATTTCTTTTATTTTTTTATTTTTTGCTTTTTCATAAAATTTTTCTCCCAGTTTTTTTGCTTGTTGAAATAATAAAAGAGCAGAATCGGGATCAGTTTGATAAATGCTTTCACCCAAAGATAGAAGTGCTGATATTTTTGTAGTATCTGCTGATTTTGTTGAAGTTATTAGATTTTTTAAGCTGTCTAATTCATTATTCTTTGCAAATAATGATGATGTTGTTGATATTGTATAAAAAATAATTATTAAAAAAATGTTTTTCATTGGGTTAAGTATAAATAAAAAGGGCTGTTATTATCTCAGCCCTTTTTATGTTAAAAAAAAATTATTGACCACCACCGCCAAACATTTTCTTAAATTCTTCCATGGTAACTTGTTGATAATCAGGGGGTATCTTGAATTCTTTTTTCTTTACTTTTTTCATAGGAGTAACTTCTTTGGCTTTATATTTTAGAGTAAGGTCTTCGTCTTGTGTAGGGAGTGTATATTCAAGAGGTATGTTTTTTAATCGTTTGTCAAATCCATATAGTTTGTTTCCATCAGCGAGATATAAATCTACTGCATAATATAATTCAATAGTTGTGTCTCCTTTGCTTATTACCATTTTTTTAGCTTTATAGCCTGCTATTGTTTTGGTTTCGTCTTTTTCTTCTATTTTTAAGTTTTTATTTTCTTTCATTTTTACCGTATCAGGTTGAACAAGGGCAACTTTATTTCCCATTAGGTCTAATAACATTGTTGTTTTTTTGTTTGCCAGGTCTTCTATTACTACCACATTTCCCATTGGTGTTTCTGTTTCTTGCTTTACCTTATCATCTCCAAAAAGCATTGTCATTTGTGTGGGCATTTGCATTTTTTCATTGGGGGTTAATTCCCGTCCTTCATACTTGATTTCATATACTACTTTTCCTTTGAATGGTTTTTGTGCAATGGTAGTTAAACTGCTTGCTACCATTATCATCAGAACTACTGCTGCTGTTGCTATTCTTCTCATAAGTGTTTTAATTTTTTAATTGTTATAATAGTTTATTTATTTCCTCTTCCAATTCTTCTTTTGATATTTTTTGATAATCTACTGGAATTTCAAATTCAGAATCATCTACTTGGATGAATGCTACGCTGTCTGCTACTATTTTTGTCCTTATTCCGAACATATTTATTTGATATTCCATCAATACTCCGTTTATATTGTAGAAAGGATTTGCCCAGTTTGGTTTATCTATTTTTATGTCATTAGTGTAGTATATATCAAAATTTTTGCCAGGTTCTTCTGGAAATATTACTTTTACTTTTTTACAATTAAATCCTGCAATTTGTTTTGTTTCGTTTGTTTCTTGCAAAAGCATTCCCTTGTATGGGTCGTATCCGAATATAACTTGGTTCAAATTGTTTATTACTGCAACATATTTTTTCCCTAATACTTTGAATAAAGCAGCACAGTTTCCTTCTTTTACATTTCTTATACTTTCCAGTGAAAATATATTACTCCAACCTACTACTTTTTGGTGCATATTATTATGCTTAAATTTTATGGTCATTTCCGTAGGGAGAAGAGTTGTAATGTCGTTGTTATCAAGATATTTTAATTTGTATATGATTTCTCCTTCTGATTTAGAGCCTGATAATCTGATTATAAAATTGCTTCCGCCGAAGTATATATAAGCCCCGATGTCAAATAAAAGAATAATAAAAAGGAGTGATAAATCTTTTATTTTATGATGTTTTATCAATTTGTAGGGATTATTTGTTATTATTTTGCACAAATATAAGAAAAATTAAATAGTCTGTATGAAAAAAATTTAATAATTCATAAAAATTTTTTCAGGTCTAAATATTGGGCAGTTTCAAGATTATCTATTTTGCCTAAATCCATAACAAATTTACTATTGTGCAGAAAGCCGTAAATTTTTATTTTTTCCATATTTTCAAGATAAAATTTTGTAATTGAAAATATTTTATGTGGATATTCTGCTATTATATTTAGAGCATCTTGGCTTATTAAATGGATTCCGCTAAAAGCATAAGCATTGAGTTTAGAAGTATTTATATTTGATAAAAGTATTGTGTCGCCTGTTTTTATATTTTTCCATCCTACCATTCTGTTTTGGTTGTTAAAAAGGAGATAACGGCTTGTTTTTCTTTGTTTTACTGCTAAAAGTACATCTGCATTATTTTTTTCAAATTGGCGTTTCATTTTGTGAAAGTCTATGTCTGATAAGATATCCACATTGTGTATTATTACCGGATGTGTGTCTAATAGCAGATTGCGGGCTTGTTTTATTGCTCCACCTGTGTCTAATAATTCTTGTTCGTAGGAATATGTAATATTTATTCCGAAATTATTTTTGGATTCAATAAAACTTTTGATTTTATCTGCAAAGTGGTGTAGGTTTATTGTTATATCTTTTATGCCGTATTTTATAAGCCGTTTTATTACTATTTCTATCATTGGTGTTCCTTGCACCAAAACAAGTGCTTTAGGTAATTCTGTTGTATATGGCTGTAATCTTGTTCCTAATCCTGCGGCTAATATAAATGCTTTCACAATCGTGAGTGATTTAATGTTATGTTTATTTTATCTCCGTATTTTTCTTCCAAAAACTTTTTGGTTTGTTCTGCACAATATACAGAACGATGTTGTCCTCCCGTGCAACCGAAATATACCGATAGGTGTTTGAAATTACGTTCTAAATAATTTTCTGTGGCGTATGATAATAGTGCAAAAACATGGTCTAAATAATTTGTAATAGTTTCTTTTTGGGTTTCAAAATATTCTTTTACTTCTTTGCTTTGTCCCGTTAAGTCTTTGTATTTGTCTATTCTTCCAGGATTGGGTAGGCTTCTACAGTCAAAAACAAAGCCACCGCCGTTGCCACTATTATCCATGGGTAATTTGCTGCGATACGAAAAACTTGTTATTGATATTGTAAGTTTGTCGGTATTTTCTTCTGTTATTGCATGTTTTTTCCAATTATCGCTATTTACCAGTTTGTGAAGCACATCAAAGAGGTATGTAGCACCAAAGTTGAATTGTCCTTCATACAATAATTTTTGCAGATTTTTTATTGCATAGGGAATGCTTTTAAGAAAGTGTTCTTTTTGTTCGTATATGCCTCTGTATCCGTAAGCACCGAATGCTTGTAAGATTCTGACAAGGGCATAGGCGTAAAAATAATCTTTGAATTTCTTTTCATCAATGGATTGGTAGTTTTTTATAGTTTGTAAATAATAGTTGTATAATGTAGTCCTTTCTGTTTCTGATAGGTTTGCTTTAGAATCGTATAACAAAGATGCAAGATCGTATTGCAACGCACCTTTTCTACCTCCTTGATAATCAATTAAATATGTGGTTTGGTTTTTTATCATTATGTTGCGGGATTGGAAATCTCTATACATAAAATATTCGTGGGGGGTGGATACTAAGAAATCTGCAAATGTTTGGAATGCATCTTCTAGTTTTTTTTCATTAAATGGAATATAAATTAGTTTTAAAAAATAATATTTGAAATAATTTAAGTCCCATAAAATAGCTTGTTTGTTAAATTCTGGTATAGGATAAGCTACGGAAAAGTCTATCAAGTCTTTGCCTAATACTTGTGCCTTAATCAGATTGTCAATTGCTTGTTTGTAGTAGGGGAGTGCTTGTTCAAACTCATTGGTTACAAGGTATTTAAACAGTGTGGTGTCTCCAAGGTCTTCAAGTATGTAATATGTTTTACTTTTGTGTATGAAATAAATATTTGGAACATTTACTCCTGCTTCCAATAGACTTTCAGTAAAACTAAAAAAAGCCATATTCTCCTCTACATCAGAGTTGTAAGCAATGATAAAAGAGGAGTTCTTAGTGCTTTCTGCCCTGAAATAAATTCTACCTGAACCTGATTGAGGTAATGGGTATAGTGCTTTTATTTCAAAACCCGCGTTCCACTCTTTTAATATTTCCCTTATGCTTTTGTAATGTTCTGTCCAATTCATTAAAAATTTGTTTTTATTCTATTGTTATTTGATAAGGCATAAGAGCCATTACTCCTTGATGTGATTTTATAAAATTGATGATTTGGGCTTGTTTCATTAGTGGCTGAGGTAAATATGAGTTGATAAATGATTTTACGAAATTATCTTTATTCAGTGACTCCATAAGCATTTGGGTAAATGTTTTTGGTTTTGGATATTCCTCTATTCTATAGTCTTTTATTTTAGCTCTTTTTGCTGCTTCTTTTATTGCATCATCAAGTCCTCCGAATTTATCTATGAGTTTGATAGGTTTTGCATTTATTCCACTCCAAACTCTTCCTTGTCCTATACTATCTACTTCCGCTATTGTCATACCTCTACCGCTTGCAACATGGCTTAAAAATGTGTGATAAGTTTTTTCTACAAGATTTTGCATTTTTTCTTTTTCATATTTGGTAATGGGTCTGTACATAGAGCCTAAATCTGCATATTTGTTAGTTTTGTAGCCGTTAATATTTATGCCAACTTTGTTGTTTAAGAAGTCTTTTGCATTCCATAACAGTCCGAATACACCAATTGATCCTGTAATGGTGGTCGGATTAGCAATTATATAATCTCCTGCACTTGATATATAGTATCCTCCCGATGCAGCTACGTCTCCCATTGATATTATGAGTGGTTTTTCTTTTTTGGCAAGCATAAGTTCTCTCCAAATAATTTCTGATGCCAAAGCACTTCCACCCGGAGAGTTTACTCTTAGTATTATTGCTTTTACTTTTTTGTTTTTGCGTGCTTTACGTATCATTTTTACAAGGCGTTCGGGATATATTTTATTATCGTCGGCTCCGTTTCCCATATCTATTTCTCCTGTAGCATATATTATAGCAATTTTGTTTTTAGTTACTTTAGGTTTAATATGTGTTTTTACATATTTTGACATGCTAATTAAAGGTAATTTATCTTCTTTTGATTTGCCAAGCATTTCTTTTAATTCTGCTTCTATTTGATCTTCATATTTAAGTCCGTCAACAAAATGGTATTTAAGTGCAGCGCTATCACTGTCTATTGTGAGGTTGTCAGCATATTTGTTTAATGTATCTATGGGTATATTTCGTGTAGCAGAAATTCCTTCCAAAAGATGATTCCAAATGGATGATACATAAGTTTTTGTTTGTAAATAATTGGCATTGCTCATGCTATCTAGAATAAACGGTTCTACAGCACTTTTAAATTTTCCGTGTCTTATTACTTCTGGTTTTATGTTTAGTTTTTCTAGCAGTTGCTTATAAAACATTATTTGTGCATTTATTCCTTGAAACAGGATAGCACCTTCTGGAGTTAGATATATTTTGTCTGCTACGGTAGCGAGATAATATTGCAGTTGTGTATAGAGGTCTGAATGAGCAATGATAAATTTTCCCGATTTTTTGAAGTTTAATAATTCGTTTCTTATTTCTTCTGCTTTGGATAGACTCACATTAAATCCTTTAAAATCTATATATATACCTTTGATTTTAGGATCTGTTTTAGCTTTTCTAATATATTCTATGTATTTGCGTAATGTTATTTTGTTGTTTTCTTTTCCAAAATTGTATAAGCCTGTTAATGAAAAGTCAAAAGGATTGGTTACAGGTTTGTCGGTTATTTTTTTGTCGAAAGTTAAATATAATATAGAGGTGTCTTTTACTACTGTGGGTTTTTCTTTATTTACGGACATAGAACCTGCTATTCCCATAAGGATAAAAAACAATAACAGTAGAGTAATGGATGTTCCTAATATACTGGCAATCAATACCTTGAAAAAAGTTTTCATAATAGTCTGTTTTTTATGTTGATATGCACAAAGATAATTTTTTATTGAATATCTCATGGTTTCTATTAAAAAAAGAGAGTGTTTATATTTTTTATAATGGCTTGTTATTATGAGCGTAAAGCATGTTCTATATTTTGGTAAAAAATCCGAATGAGGAAGCCTAATTGCATTGCTGGATGGCAGCCTTGATAGGTTTTTATTTTTATGGTGTATTTAGTAAGAAAACATTATTTGGAATGCTATTGAACTAAAATATAACAGAATTACAACACATCAAATTTTTTCAATTAAAAATACTTTTTATTTATTGAAAATGATAATTAAATAAAAAATAATATATCTTTGCAAAATTGAAATCATGACAAAATTAAAATAAAATGACATATCAAGAAGCTGAGAAAATTTTAAGGACACATGGTGTAAAGCCCTCTTTGTTAAGGTATAAGATACTTGATTATTTACATCAAAATAAAACACATCCTACTATAGAGACTATATTTAAGGATTTGAAACCAGAAATACCAACACTATCTAAAACATCTTTATACAATAATTTATATCTTTTTGCAGAAAAAGAAATTGTAAAAATATTAAGCATAGATGAGAAAGAAATTCGTTTTGACTATGATACCACTCCTCACGCTCATTTTAAATGTGTAGTTTGTGGTAGGATTTATGACATTCCTATAAATATGGAAATATCTCATTTATATGAGTTGGAAGGTTTTGATATAAAAGAAGCCGATTTATACTTAAAAGGTGTTTGCAAGCATTGTAAAAATTAGCAAGTAATATTTTATTAAAAATATTCTCTTTATCAATAAAACAATGATGTCATAAAAATATCTACTTTTGTGGCATCATTTTTATTTTTATATAAATTATGAAATTAAGTCCACTTACGGCAATAAGTCCTGTTGATGGAAGATATAGGAACAAAACAGAAGAATTAGATCAATATTTTTCAGAATATGCTTTATTCAAATATAGAATAACTGTAGAAATAAAGTATTTTTTAGCTTTGATAAATGAAATTCCGGAATTAAAGGATTTTCCAAAAGACAAAATAAAACAGATAGAAAAAATTGCAACACAATTTAATCTTAAAGAAACTACTCAAATAAAAGAAATAGAAAAAATTACCAATCACGATATAAAAGCTGTAGAATATTATATAAAAAAACATTTTGATAAATTAAAACTGAAAGAGTATAAGGAGTTTATACATTTCGGACTGACCTCACAAGATATAAATAATACTGCTATTCCACTGTCTCACAAAGATTTTATTTACAATATATATTTGCCTCAGATAGGAAACCTTAAAGCTACTTTGACAGAAAAAGCTTCGGAATGGAAAAATATAACAATACTTGCACATACACACGGGCAACCTGCTTCTCCTACAAAATTGGGGAAAGAAATAAAAGTATTTATCGAACGATTGGATAAACAAATATCATATCTAAAATCTATTCCTTTTGAGGCAAAATTTGGAGGAGCCACAGGTAATTTAAATGCTCATTATGTAGCATATCCAGAAATAGACTGGAAAGAATTTGCAAACAATTTTATCAAATCATTAGGTCTAACAAGACAACAATATACTACACAAATAGAACATTATGATAACTTGTCAAATATATTGGATACTGCCAAAAGAATAAACAATATATTATTAGACCTTTCTCGTGATATGTGGCTATATATAAGTATGGGATATTTTTCACAGAGAACAATAAAGTCGGAAGTAGGGTCATCTACAATGCCGCATAAAATTAATCCGATAGATTTTGAAAATGCCGAAGGGAATTTAGGAGTAGCTAATGCATTGTTTAATCATTTGGCATCAAAACTTCCGGTATCACGTCTGCAACGGGACTTGTCCGATTCTACAGTGATAAGGAATCTTGGAATGCCTTATGCACATGCAATTATTGCAATTGCTTCGTTAAAAAAGGGATTGAAAAAGCTTCGTGTAAATGAAACAAAAATAAAGGAAGACCTTATGGAAAATTGGGCTGTAGTGGCAGAAGCTATTCAAACAATATTAAGGCGTGAGAGGTATCCTAAACCTTATGAAACTCTAAAACAACTTACCCGAACAAATAAAAAAATAACAAAGGAAACAATACATAATTTTATAGATTCCTTAAATTTAGCGGACGAACTCAAGAAAGAATTAAAATCTATTACACCATTTAATTATACAGGAAAAACAGATTAACCAGAATGATAAAAAATGCAATAAGAATACTTAAACTTGTAAAACCATACTGGGGAAACCTTTCCCTTACCATAATATTTAAATTATTTTCTGTAGTTTTTTCTTTATCTTCCATTTCAATGGTGCTACCGTTTCTCTCCATTTTGTTTGAAAAACAAAAGCTTGTAACCCAGCCTGTTCCATTTGAGTTGAATACAGATGCCATAATTCATAATTTTAATTATTTTATTAGCAAAATAATAATAGAAAATGGAGCTACTTATGCAATAGCAGTAGTCAGTGTGTTTATAGTTACTTTTACTTTTTTAAAATCGTTGTTTCAATATCTTACGGTTCATTTTACTGCACCAGTAAGGATGAGAGTAGTAGAAGATTTAAGAAATGCTTTGTATAAAAAAATTTTAGATTTACCTCTCTCTTATTATTCTAATGAAAAAAAAGGAGATATAATAACCCGTATTACAAGTGATGCTCAGGAATTGGAAGTGTCAGTAGTAAGCTCATTGAACATGTTGTTTTTTCACCCTATAACGATACTTGTATATGTAGTCAGTTTAATATGGATTAGTCCGTCCCTTACTTTAATAGTTTTCATAATTATTCCTTTTATGGTATTAATCCTTGGCAATATAAGCAAAGTGCTGAGAAAAAGAGCGAGACAAGGACAAAGGCGTTTAAGTACAATAATAAGTATTGTGGATGAAACACTATTTGGTTTAAAAATTATAAAAGCATTTAATGCAGAAAATATGCTTCTTAAACGTTTTGCACGCCTTAATAGAAAATTTACAAGAATAATGACCGAATTATTTAGACGTAGGAATTTAGCCGGTCCGCTTACGGAATTTCTTGCATCCATTATAATAGTTGCCATCATGTGGTATGGTTCTTCTCTTGTATTATCTCATAGTGGAAGTTTGAGTGCTGAGGCATTTATTGGTTACATGATAATTTTTTCACAAATAATTCCTCCTGCTAAGGGGCTATCTTCCGAACATTATAATGTCCAAAAGGGTATGGCTTCGCTTGACAGAATAGAGGAAATATTAAATCTTGATGTAAAAATAAAAGAAAAATCCAATGCCATAATAAAGAATACTTTTGATGAAAAAATAGAATACAAAAATGTTTATTTCAACTATAGAAAAGATATGCCCATTCTCAAAAACATAAATTTAACTATACCCAAAGGTAAAATAATAGCATTAGTAGGACAATCGGGAGCAGGTAAATCTACATTAGTTGATTTATTGCCGAGGTTTTTTGATGTAACAAGAGGTAGCATACAGATAGATGGAATAGACATAAAAGATATGAAATTTAAAGAATATCGGGCTTTGTTTGGAATAGTGAGTCAGGAGCCAATTTTATTTAATGACACTTTTTTTAATAATATTGCATTTGGTGTTACTGATGCCAAATATGAAGATGTGGTAAGGGCTGCAAAAGTGGCTAATGCTTATGATTTCATAATGCAAATGCCACTTGGATTTTATACCAACATAGGAGAGCGTGGCAACAAACTATCGGGAGGAC
>CAYQWX010000068.1:0-10308 GCA_964421355.1 uncultured Bacteroidales bacterium | reverse complement strand
TAATTGTTATGCTATGAGTTTTCTTTTGTTGGAATACGGAGCCAATCCGCAAATACAAGATATTGCTACGGGAAAAACAGCATTGGACATTGCTGAGGAAAAAGGTTATGCAAAAATAGTCGGTTTAATTAAACGGTATGGAAAGCACAAAAAATCATTTCATAGATAATACAAAAGCTCCTTGTTCCGAAATATTATAATATGGAATATTATTTTGTTTGCATTCTGTTTTCCATTTTTTTATTAACCAAGGAGAGTTGCTACTATCAAAAATTATTCTTTTGAAATTGAAAAAATAAGGCAATTTTTTTATTGCTATTTTAGGGTTGTGCCTTAATATTATGTAATCCAACTTTAGTTTTTTGTTAGGTAGTATTTTGGGTAAGAAATACTTGTCATTTATAGTCATTAGTTTTAAGTTGTAAAACTTCATATAATTTTTATAGTAGAAAAAAGCAGGATTGTCTATTACCCAAAAGTTTGAAAACAAAAAAGTTGAGTTTAGTTTGTCAAGAGGGATAAGTTTTTCCTTTTTTAATCCCAGAGAGAGCCAATAGTTTTTTGCAGCAAATTCTATTTGCTTGTTATGTTCATAAAAATCAGTAAAAAACAGGTTATCATTTCCGTCTATAAAATTATATGCGGAATATCCTCGGATATTGTATGCCACAAAAACCTTTCGTCCTTTACCATTGTTTATTTGTATAATATTGTCTGTTATAAACAAAGCCAGTAAAAAAAGTAATATTAAAAAAGCTTTACTTTGTTTGTATGAGAAAAACAATATAAAAGCAATAATCATTAAAATTAAAAGTGTGAATTGTATAGTAGAAATATGGAGATTGTCCAAAATACTGTATGGGAACTTGCTTATATGCAACAAAACATATTCCATAAAAGAAATGCTATGTGCAGTGAGGTTGGAAAAAAACTTGAAGATTGCCGGTTGCCAGTCAAAAACAAACATTCCCAAAGAGAAATACATAATAAAAGGAACAATAGGAATAACTATGAGATTGGCAATTAGAAAATATACAGGGAAATTGTGAAAGAAATAAACTGTAAAAGGGAATGTTGCTATTTGGGCTGCTAATGACACACATATCAAACTCCATATTTTATCAATTATCTCGTAAATAAAGTTTTTGTAAGTAGGAATAAAAATCATGTTGTAGAGAGGTTTATATAAAATAAGTATGCCTATTACTGCCGAATATGATAACCAAAATCCTATTTCGTTTATTACAAAAGGGTTAGCCAGTTCTATAATAAAGGCAGAAACTGCAATAATGTTATAAACATTAGGTTTCCTTTTGAATAAAGTCCCTATTTGGATAAGGCTAAACATAAGAGTTGCCCGAGTTACAGAAGGAGAAAGTCCCGAGAGTATTGCATAGCTCCATAGTAATGTGATAACAATTACGAATTTTATGATTTTCAATTTATTGTTAGAAAAAGGAAATAATAAATAGTTAAGAATAATAAATATAATGCCGACATGCAGTCCAGACACTGCTAATAAGTGCATTGTGCCTGTGGTGGAAAATTTTGATTTTATTTGAGCATCTAAATTCCCTTTGTATCCCAATGTAAGAGCCTCTACTATTGCTTTTTGAGAGTAGGAAAGAGAAGATTTTTCAATTACTTTTACCAAATGTGTTCTGAATCTTTTTATTTGGTCTATTACGGAAGTATTGCCATTTAATTTTTCCCATTCTCCAGCTTGCAAATACGCTTGCTTAAGTATAAGGTGAAATGTTAAGTATTGCTTATAATCAAATTCTTCTGGATTTTTAGCAGTTTCTATATTTTTTAACGATGGATTTAATATTATAAGGTCTCCCGGCAATAATTCTTTTGCTAAAGAGTCTCTAAAATAAACAATAATTTTACCATTTGCTTTTGTCCAAATTTTCCCATTCTTTATTGCTTCTACTTCAAGTACATTTTTTATAACCTTTTCATAAATTTTTGGTTCTTGAATAACTTTTGCAAGAATTACGCCTTTTTGCTTTTGGGAAAATTTTATGTTTTCTTTTTTAATGCTCGTTTCTTTTATTAAGTAAGTGGCATAACCTGCTGATAATAAGAAGAATATCACAACCACTGAAGGTGTAAACAATCGTGAAGGTCGCGTTGCTATAAATTTAAATAATAGAAATAAAATAAATAAAGAAAAAGTTGCTAATAAATAGTATGTTACTGGAAACAAAGGAGGTAAAAATTTTGCAATAAGTAATCCTGTTGTGAAAGCAATGGTTATTTTTATGAAAGGTTTGTCGTGCATTTTATTTATATTGCACTAAAAATTGTTAAATGTTTAAATATTTCATAAAAAGTTCATAGCGGTTCTTGTATAAATCGTCAAGTCTGTTTTCTTTTGAGAATGTAGCCTCTATAGTGTATTCATATCTTTCAAATGTGCGTATAATATAACTTATTTCGGTAACATTTACTTTCAATATAATTTTTATCATTACTGAGTTGGGGTCATTATCTATATATAAGGCAAGTATTTTTGCATTATTACTTTCTACTATCTGTGCTATTTGTGATAATTGATAATCTCTAATGTGTACTTTGAGTATTATTACTGCTCCGGGATTGTCGGCAGAAATAAGTTTTGAAAAATGTTTTACTAAGTCTTGTAGAGATATAGAGCCAACATATTCACCGTCTCGATTAAGAACAGGTATAAGAGTTAAATTTAATTCTGCCACAAGAGATATTACCGTAAATATATGGTCGTCTTCATACACGAATGGGCTAAATAAACTTAATTTGTGTGCTCCTATAGGCGTTTCCGGGGCATTGAGGTCATATATGTCTGATTCGGATATCAGTCCTAAAAACACTTTATTGTTTACTATTGGCAAATGGGATACTTTATAAATTTCCATCCAGCTTAATGCCTTTTGTGCAGAATCTGATGTATGCAAGGGGGATATCACGTCCGATATTAAATTTTTTGCCAACATTTTTTTAACTTAATTCATTTAGTTGCTTAATTTCTTTTGGAAAAAACCTATCTTTTTCTTTGTTATATTGCACAGTAGCACTTTCGTTGTAATAATCATGTTCAAATATAAATATATAATTGTTTTCTGCTGCCATTGTTAAGAAAGATTTTTTTTCGTTCATAAGTGTTAGTGGGTGGTTGTCATAAGCCGAAATCCATGGTATATGTATATTATGTAGTGTAGGTATTGTATCTGCCGCAAATATTATAATTTGTGAGCCGTTTTTTATTATTGGCACTAACATTCCTTCGGTATGTCCAAAGGAAAAAAATAAAGTAATATTTTTGCTTAACGACACATCTTTTTCAAGTATTTTCAATTGTCCTGCTTTCAATACAGGGACAATATCTTCGGGAAATAAAGCTGCTTTTTCTCTCGGGTTAGGATTTTGGAGCAAATCTATTTGTTGTTTACTTATCCAATATGTAGCATTGGAAAATGTAGGGATTACCTGTCCATCTTCATTTTTATAAGTACATCCACCTGCATGGTCATAGTGTAAATGTGTTACTATTACATCAGTTATATCTTTGGTAGAATAACCATGTTTTTTTAATATTTCATGTATATCATTTAGTTGGGGATAAATAAAGGATAAAAATTTTTCACTATGTTTTGTGCCAATTCCTGTATCTATCAAAAATAATCGGCTCTCATCTTCTATCAATAATGAGCGTAAAGTAAGTGTGCATAGGTTATTTTCATCAGCAGGATATTTTTTTTGCCAAATAGCCTTTGGTACAGGTCCAAACATTGCTCCGCCATCTACTTTGAAAGTGCCGTGTATGATAGGTATTATTTTCATGTTGTTTTATTTTTAATTTCCCATGTCGGAAATAAATTTTATTCGCATAAGTCTTATTTCTTCTTCGGTATATTCATCTTCTCCAAATTCTTCGTATGCGGCCTCTAATACTTCATCTAATGAACCTCCTTCAAATTCTCCTAAGAAGTCCATTAATTCTTCTTGCTTTTCTTCGTCTATCACATCGTTTATATAATAATCCAGATTTATTTTTGTACCTGCATTTATAATACTTTCCAGTTCTTCCAACATTTCAAAAAAGTCTAATCCCAAAGATTCTGCAATTTCTTCAAGAGGTATTTTCCTATCTATGCTTTTTATTATTTCTACTTTTTTTGCTGATTTTTGAACGGACGATTTTACGATAAAATCTTGTGGTCTTTCTATTTCATTCTCTTCTACATATCGGGTTATCAGTTCTATAAATTTTTGTCCATATTTTTCAGCTTTACCTTTGCCTACTCCTGTGAGTTGTTCCAATTCATTCTTTGTAATTGGATAGTGAATAGCCATATCTTCCAGAGAAACATCTTGGAAAATTATGTATGGTGGCACCCCATGTTCTTGTGCTACTTCTTTGCGTAAACTTTTTAACATATTGAATAACACATCATCTACTGCAGCTGTTCCTCCCGATACCATTTCCGCTTCTTCTTCGTATTCATCATAATTGTGAAATTCATATAGAGTAACCGAATATGGTTTTTTTAGGAATTCTCTTCCTTTTTCTGTAATTTTAAGAATTCCGTAATTTATAATATCTTTTTCTAAAAATTTATTTATCAAACACTGTCTTATTATATCAACCCAAAACTTTTCTCCTTCTTCTTTTCCTGCACCAAACATATCTAATTTGTGGTGCTTATATTGTATCATGGTGTTAGTAGTTTCACCTGCCAGCAGTTTAGCAATATATTCCGTTTTGAATTTTTCTTTTGTTATATCTACAGTTTTCAGTACAAGAGAAATATATTCCTTACCTTCAAATTTTTTCTTTGGATGCAAGCAGTTATCACAATTTTCACAATTATCTACATTATATTCTTCCCCAAAATAATGCAAAAGTTGTTTCCTTCTACATACAGCAGATTCTGCATAAGCTACTACTTCGGATATTAATTGCCTACCTATTTCTTGTTCTGTAACGGGTTTGCCTTGCAAGAATTTTTCAAGTTTGGTCATATCGTCATACTTGTAGAAGGATATACATTTCCCTTCTCCTCCGTCTCTACCTGCCCTACCTGTTTCTTGATAATATCCTTCCAAACTTCTTGGCATATCGTAGTGTATTACAAATCTTATATCAGGTTTGTCTATTCCCATGCCAAAAGCAATGGTTGCCACTATTACATCTACTTCTTCCATCAAGAACTTATCTTGATTTTCGTTGCGTGTTTTGGCATCCATTCCTGCATGGTATGGCACTGCTTTTATCCCGTTTACTTGAAGTTTTTGAGCCAATTCTTCTACTTTTTTGCGGCTCATACAATAAATAATGCCGGATTTACCTTCATTTTCCCTTATAAATTTTATTATTTGCTTTTCGGGTTTGTTTTTTAAGCGTACTTCATAATATAAATTTGGTCTATTAAAAGAATCTTTAAATATTTTAGCATTATCAATATCAAGATTTTTGAGTATATCATGTTGCACTTTGGGAGTAGCAGTAGCAGTAAGGGCTATTATAGGAGCTCTTTTTATACTGTCTATCATTGGTCTTATGCGTCTGTATTCAGGGCGAAAATCATGACCCCATTCGGAAATACAATGGGCTTCGTCCACTGCATAAAAAGAAATGTTTACATCTTTTAAAAATTCTATATTTTCTGTTTTATTTAGTGATTCTGGTGCAAGGTATAGTAATTTTGTTTTTCCTGCTAATATATCTTTTTTTACTTTGTTGATTTCCGATTTTCTTAATGATGAGTTAATAAAGTGAGCAATTCCATCTTCCGGCGAAAATCCCCTTATTAAATCCACTTGATTCTTCATCAAAGCAATAAGGGGAGAGACTACTATTGCTGTTCCCTCTTGGATAAGAGCTGGAAGTTGATAACACAATGATTTGCCTCCTCCTGTTGGCATTAGTACAAAAACATCTTTCCCTTCCAGTAGGGTTTTAATAATTTCTTCTTGTTGTCCTTTGAATGCACTAAATCCAAAAAAATCCTTTAAATACTTTTTTAGATTTACATTTTTTGTCTTCGTCATATAACTTTCCTTCTTTTGGTAAAAACAAATTTAATTACTTTTTTTATATCAAAACTTATTTTATTAAAATCTTACAAATTGTTCAAATCTTTTTATTACAAAATATATTTGAAAAAAAGACTAACTTTGTCCTTTGGGATAAAAAGGGAGACAAAATTATATTTATTTTGAATAAGTAATGTTAAACGACAAAAAAATAATAAATACCGCACTTCATACAATAGACACAGAGGCAGAGACAATAAGAGAGTTAAAATATTCCGTAAATAATAATTTTGTAGAATCAGTAATAAAAATAGCAGAAAGTAAGGGACGTGTAATAATAACAGGGATTGGCAAAAGTGCTATTATAGGTAAAAAGATAGTGGCTACTTTAAATTCTACGGGGACACCTGCTATTTTTATGCATGCAGCAGAAGCTATTCATGGTGATTTGGGAATAGTTCAAAAAGATGATATTATAATTTTCATATCCAAAAGTGGTAATACTCCTGAGATAAAATCATTACTTTCAGTAGTAAAAGATTTAGGGAATACAATTATTGCAATAGTAGGAGATGAAAAATCTTTTTTGGCAATTAATGCAGATTATATATTGCTAACTCCTGTTAAAAAAGAAGCATGTCCCAACAATTTGGCTCCAACAGCAAGTACTACGGCACAACTTGTAATGGGAGATGCTATTGCTGCTGCTCTTATTGCAATTAAAGGCTTTTCTAGTGAAGATTTTGCAAGATTTCATCCCGGCGGCAGTTTGGGTAAAAAATTATTGTATAGAGTGGAAACTCTGATGAATACCATTCCTCCAAAAGTATATGAAGATACTTTAATGAAAGAAGTAATAATAGAAATATCTTCCAAAAGGATGGGGGCAACTGCTGTGACGGATAAGTCAGGAAACTATGTAGTAGGTATAATTACAGACGGAGATATACGGAGAATGATTGAACGGGAAATGTTAGCTTTTGATAAAATTATGGCAAAAGAAGTAATGTCAAGCAATCCTAAAAAGATTCATTATAAGCAACTTGCAAGTGTGGCATTACAAATAATGGAACAATATAGCATTACACAATTAATAGTGATAGATGACAATGATAAATATGTGGGAATGATACATTTGCATGACATATTAAAAGAAGGGATTTCATGAAACTAAGAGCAGAAAGTTTAGTAAAAAAATATAAAAAGAGAACAGTTGTAAATAAAGTCTCATTAGAAGTAAATCAAGGCGAGATTGTAGGACTTTTAGGTCCTAATGGGGCGGGAAAAACTACCACATTTTATATGATAGTGGGCTTTATTCGTGCCAATGAAGGTAGAATATTCCTTGATGAAAAAGATATTACTCATTTACCTATGTATAAGCGGGCACAACTTGGCATAGGTTATTTGCCGCAAGAAGCTTCGGTATTTAGAAAACTTACGGTAGAAGACAACATAAAGGCGGTACTGGAAATGACTAAATTTCCTAAAAATGAACAAAAAGAAATGTTAGAATCTCTTATAAAAGAATTTCGTTTGGAGAAAGTAAGAAAAAACAAGGGGGACAGATTGTCGGGAGGTGAACGTCGCCGCACTGAAATAGCACGGGCATTAGCAGTAAAACCGAAATTCATTTTGTTAGATGAACCATTTGCAGGAGTGGATCCTATAGCTGTGGAAGATATACAAAATATAGTGGCACATTTGAAAGAAAAAAACATTGGGATATTAATTACCGATCACAATGTACATGAAACCTTATCTATTACCGATAGAGCATATCTACTACACGAAGGAGTAATATTAAAAACAGGTACGGCACAAGAGTTGGCACAAGATGAGCAAGTGAGAAAGGTGTATTTAGGTCAAAATTTTGAATTAAGGTAAATAACTATTATTAGTGAATGTCTTTTATGTTTAAAGGTATTAACTTTGAATGAAAATTTTAATAAAAAGTTTGAATTATGGAAATTACACAAGAAAGGTTGGTGGAAATATTGAAAACAATTCAATATCCACCAAAGAATGCAGATATTGTATCACTAGGGATGGTAAAAGATTTAAAAGTGGAAGGGAAGAAAGTCTCTTTTACCGTAACATTTGACAGTTTTAATAATCCTCATGAAAAACCTATAAAACAAGAAGCTACTGAAAAAATAAAAAGTGCTTTTGGCAGTGATGTGGAAGTATTTGTTAAAGCTGTAGGTAAGGTAAATGTTGATAAAATAAAAAACATTAAAAACACAGGTGTAATTGTTCAATCTTTGCTCAAAGATGTAAAACATGTTGTAACTGTTTCTTCCGGCAAAGGAGGTGTTGGAAAATCTACTGTTAGTGTAAATTTGGCTATTGCATTAGCAAAAACAGGAGCAAAAGTTGGCTTGTTAGATGCTGATATGTATGGACCTTCTGTGCCTCGCATGCTTGATTTGGAAGGAGCGAGACCTATGGCAAGAAAAGTAGGTGGTAAAGATAAAATAGTACCGGTACAACGCTTTGGAATAGATGTAATTTCTATCGGATTCTTTGTGAAGAAAGAAGATGCTATTATTTGGCGTGGCTCAATGGTAACCAACGCCCTTAAACAATTGATTACTGATGTTGATTGGGGAGAACTTGACTATTTGATAATTGATGCTCCTCCAGGAACAGGAGATGTTCAGCTTACTATTGCACAAAACCTTAAAGGGAGCAAAGGACTTGTGGTAACTACTCCGCAAGATGTTGCATTAAATGATGTACGTAGGGCTGTGAATATGTTTAGAGCCAAAGGCATAGATATACCTGTACTCGGTATAATAGAAAATATGTCATGGTTTGAATGTGAAGAAGCTCCGGGTAAAAAATATTATATATTCGGCAAAGGAGGCGGTAGAAAATTGGCGGATGAAATGAGTTTGCCTTTACTTGGTGAAATACCTATACTTGAAGCTATAAGAGAGGATGGAGACAAAGGACTTCCTACCGCATTGGATGATGATACGCCACAAGGTAAAGCATTTAACCAATTAGCTAAAAATGTGATTAATGAATTGAAAAAATATGAAGAAGTAAATTCTTGATTTTGTGATAATTTAATAATAAATAATAAGTCCTTGCTTAAAAATTTAGCAAGGACTTATTTGTTTATATATATTATTTCCTTTTGGGGAAAAATCTATATCCAAAGCCTAAACGGGAAGATTTTACCAAAGGAGATATTTTATAATATTTTCCTATATCATAATTGTAGGTAGATGCCAACAAATATAATTGCCAGTAGAAACGATCATTCTTCCCTATATTCCCACCAAGACCAAGCTTAGCATCTGTACTAACGGCAAATCCACCGGAAGGGATAGAAGATGTTTTGTTTTTGTAATAAATTTGTCCATACCCAAAACTTCCCCCTAAGCCTATGGTAAATGAAAAATTTATAAAGAATTTACCAGCTCCCCATACTTTTAGCCATGTCCATCCTCCGTATAGCGGATAAAAACTCATTATGCCATAGCTTTTAAGTAAGTGTAAAGTATCTAATACATGAGTAGCTACCCATTCTTGAGGGGCAAAGTAATAATCTGAGGATCCTTGAGAAAGATTAAATCCTAATCCTAATAAAGGAGAATTGCTACTTTTTTTCTGTAATTCATTCATTACATAAATACTTTTGACAGAAAAATGCTTACTGCCAATAACCCAAAGGAAGTTACCTCCCAAATTTAGTGTTCTTGCAGATGGAACTTGTGGATAGACTTCTTTGTTCCAATCCTTTATGAATGTTTGGGGATTTGACACATAGAACCCTTTGTATATTTGAAAATAAGTTTTGGCAACAAACCATTTGCCATAAGCATTAAATTGAAAATCAAATTTTTGAGTTTTACCATATTTCCAGTCGTCCCGTTTAGATATAGGTGGTGTAAATCCCAAAGATAATCCAAGCCATTTATAAGAAAATCCTAAATTGATTGTGTTATTAACATTGGGGACTAATTTTAGAGTTTTGTTTACTTCATTATTTCTTAATCCGAGTTCAGAAGATTTAAGTCCTAAAAAAAATTTGATTGTAAAAGTTTTTTTATCGAAACATTTTATATATGAAGAATCTATTTTAATTGCATAAGAAGTTGCAGTAAAAATTAATATGGTTATTATAACAACAATCTTTTTCATATATGGTTTTTTAAGTATCCATAAAATAAAAAAAGGGATGACTGAAAAAGCCATCCCTTTTTACTTTATATTTTGTCTTTTATTTAACTATATTAACTTTTGCAGTTTTTACTTTGTTGCCATCTATTACTT
>CAYQWX010000067.1:0-10913 GCA_964421355.1 uncultured Bacteroidales bacterium | reverse complement strand
AAAAGAAACATACTTAGCACTCTAAACACAGAAATAAAATACGCTTATTATATACAAAAACAAGAAGAAATAAACAATAAATTCAAAAAGAATGAAAACCTAAAAATACCAGACAATATAGATTACCATCAAATACATAACTTAACAACAGAAGCAAAACAAAAACTAACAAAAATTAAACCTGAAACAATAGGACAAGCATCTAGAATAAGCGGAGTATCGCCAGCAGATATATACAATTTAATATTATATATAAAAAATTAACATCAATGTTTCACGTGAAACATTTTTAATAATAATTAATAAAAACCAATAAAAAATTAAAATTATGAAAAAAATTTGTGGTAATATTTTATTACAAAAAGAAGAAAAAATTAAATCTGGTTGTATTACTATCGAAAAAGGTAAAATAATTAAAATTGACTTTAACCAAGAAAAATATGATAAGTATATTTTGCCTGGACTAATAGACTCTCATGTACATATAGAAAGTTCAATGCTTACCCCTGATAAATTTGGAGAACTTGCTATAAAAAATGGAACTATAGCAATTATTACAGACCCTCACGAAATAGCAAATGTTTTAGGAATAGATGGTATTAAATTTATGATGGAAAATAGTAAAAACACTCCATTAAAAATTTTCTTTGCTGCACCTTCTTGTGTACCAGCTACAAACTTTGAAACATCAGGTGCTATAATTACACACAAGGAAATAGAAAAACTATTTCAACAATATCCTGAAAAAATAATAGCACTTGCAGAAGTAATGAATTTTCCAGGTGTAATATATAAAGATCCTGAAGTTATAAGCAAAATAAAAATAGCTAAAAAATATAACAAAAGAATAGACGGACATGCTCCTGGTTTATCAGGTGAAAACCTCATTAAATATGTGAAAGCAGGAGTAGAAACAGACCACGAATGTTCCACAATAAAAGAAGCAGAAGAAAAAATTAAACTCGGTATGAAAGTTCAAATAAGAGAGGGTAGTGCTGCAAAAGATTTTGACTCGTTATATCCAATTATAGAAAAATATACCGACAAAGTTATGCTCTGTACCGATGATTCTCATCCTGACGAATTAACAGAACTTGGAGAAATAAATAAAATTATAAAAAAAGGTATAAAGCAAAATATAAATATTTTTAAACTCATAAAAACTGCCAATTTAAATCCAATTACTCATTATAACATTCCTGTAGGAAAACTGGAAGTGAATGACCCCGCAGACTTTATTATAGTAGATAATTTACAAGATTTTAACATTATTTCTACTTATATAAACGGCAAAGAAACATACAATAAACAAATTGATAATCAGATAAATAATAACACTATTTCACATAATATAAATAAATTTAAAGCAAAACCTATACAAGAAACCGACCTACAAATCAAATGTGAAAAAGAATCAAAGGTTAAAGTAAACATTATACAAGCAGAAGACGGAAAACTTACCACAAAAAAAATAACCGATTATTTAGATTGTAAAAATGGAATTATAGAAGCAAATCAAAAAAAAGACATTCTTAAAATAGTAGTATTAAACAGATACACTTCCAATGCAAAACCTGCAATAGGATTTATAAAAGGTTTTAATATTAAAAATGGAGCAATAGGCTCTACCATAGCACATGATAGCCATAACATAATAGCTGTAGGTACTGATGACAAATTTATAACACAAGCCATAAACACCCTAATAGAAATGAAAGGTGGACTGGTAGCAATAAATAATATATATAGCAAAACTTTACAACTTGAGATAGGTGGACTTATGACAAGTAAAAACGGCTATCAAGTAGCAAAAATATATAAAGAACTCAACGAAACCGTAAAAAATATGGGGTCCACATTCAAAGCACCTTTTATGACACTTGCATTTATGGCTTTACTTGTAATCCCTGAAATCAAATTAAGTGACAAAGGACTGTTTGACGGAAACAAATTTCAATTTATTAACACCATTTGTGAATAAATATTTGATAATACCGTTAAAAACATATTTACAAATGTTAATAAAAGAATCAATAAAAAAGTTTTGAATATTTATTAAAAGATATAAAGTAAAAAATTAACATTAATTTAACATTGAATATATCTAAAAATAAAAAACTTAGAATACAAACTAACAAATTAACAAGGTATATCAATAAGATTAAATTCTTTTTTAATTAAAATAAATTAAATAATAAAATTATAAATTTGTAAATATTAAATGAAAAATAAATTATATGAATAAGTTTATTAAAGTATTGATTATTAGTACTTTATTTATATCATTTTCTGCACAAAAAATTGTAGATAAACCTGTAATGGAATTTAAATCAACTATTTATAATGTTGGTAAAATAAAATTGGGAAAGAAAATAAAACATACTTTTGAATTTACAAACAAAGGTAATGAGCCAATTTTTATTATGAATGTACAAACAACGTGTGGTTGTACTGCTTCAGAGTGGACCAAAAAACCTATACAACCCAATGAAAAAGGATTTATAAACATAGTTTTTGATGCAAAAAGTATAGGTAAATTTTCAAAAACGGCTTATGTATATGCCAATGCCAAAAATTCGCCTGTTACATTAAAAATCAAAGGAGAAGTAATAAAATAAAAAATAATCTAAAAAAAAATAAAAAAATGCCAACAATATCAAACAGAGGAAATCAAATGCCGGCTTCACCAATTAGAAAATTGGTACCTTTTGCAGAAGCCGCAAAGAAAAAAGGAATAAAGGTGTATCATTTAAACATCGGGCAACCGGATATAAAAACACCAGAAGTAGCTCTTGATGCACTAAAAAACCTACAAGAAACAGTAATAGAATATAGTCATTCGGCAGGTAATGAATCATATCGCCGTCGTCTTGCAGAATATTACAATAGCATAGGTATAGATATTGATTATAGTAATATGCTTATAACTACAGGAGGGTCCGAAGCCATTTTATTTGCCTTCTTTTCTACACTCAACGAAGGTGATGAGGTAATTATTCCGGAACCGTTTTATACTAATTATAATGCTTTTGCTATTCAGGCAGGAATAAAAATTAAACCTGTTACTACTAGTATAGATGACGGTTTTTCTTTGCCACCTATAGAAACATTTGAATCGCTTATTACAGACAAAACGAAAGGAATAGTAATTTGTAATCCAAACAACCCTACAGGAGCATTTTATTCTAAAGAAGATTTATACAAACTTGCAGATATTGTAAAACGACACGACCTTTATTTGTACAGCGACGAAGTATATAGAGAATTTGTGTATGACGGAAAAAAACATTTTTCTGTATTACAAATAGAAGGTTTAGAAGATAATGCAATATTATTAGATTCTGTATCCAAACGATATAGTGCTTGTGGTTTTAGAATAGGTGCATTAGTTACGCGCAATAGGGAAGTGCTTAATACTGCACTTAAATTTGGTCAAGCTCGTTTGAGTCCTCCGTCCTTCGGACAGATAGCAGCAGAAGCCGCGTTAGATACGCCTCCTGAATATTTTAATGAAGTATATAACGAATACATAAAAAGAAGAGACTTTTTGGTAAATGAGTTAAACAAAATTGATGGTGTTTATTGTCCAACTCCGGGAGGGGCATTTTATGCAATGGTAAGACTGCCGATAGATGATAGTGAAAAATTTGCACAATGGCTGTTGGAAAAATATGAGTATAATGGTCAAACTGTAATGGTGGCACCAGCTAGTGGATTTTATGCAACCAAAGGTTTGGGAGGCAATGAAGTTAGAATAGCTTATGTATTAAATATAGATGACTTAAAAAATGCTGTGGAGATATTAAAACATGCTTTGAGCGAATATCCAGGGAAATTAAATTAGAAGTATTTAATGAAAAATAAGGTAACTCATTTATTATTAGTGTTTTTATTGTTGAATTCTTTTAATGTTTTTTCACAATATTTACATCATTATGTAGGGAAAATAAATAATAAGTACCCGATTACTCTTAATTTATTTTTTACAAAAAATATAATATCGGGTACTATGTATTATAACAATGTGGGAATCTATATTGATATTTCAGGAAGTGTATCAGGAAATAAAGTTAAAATGAAAGGAACAACTCCAAAAGGTAAACTTTCGGATATTTTTGAAGGTAAAATTGTGGAAAACAATATAGTAGGTAAATGGATAAATCCTAAAAATTCTAAAACTTATAATTTTAGTGTATCAGAAGTTGATACGGAATGTGTAGCCGTAAAATCATATAATTTTGAAAGAAAAGATAGTATAAAAGTAGGAAAAGAATATGCAACTTTTAGTTACGAAAATAATGGATATTATCCTGTAGCTACTCCGCATAAAGGATATGAAAAGGTTTTACTTAAAAAGATATTTGAGGTGCCGGATACTTTGGATTTTTTACAGTTTTTAAAGCTTTATGTTGATACATTACACGATGATTGGAAAGAATTTGGAGTAGAAGAAGCTGATTCTGATGAATCTGTTTTCACGATGTCATACGATTATAGTACCGAAACAGATATTGCTTACGATAAAAATTGTATTTTTTCTCTTTCTTTTACTCATTCTGAATATACAGGAGGAGCACATGGTTTTGCTTTTAGTGCTTTTTATAATTTTGATGTTGCTAAAAACAAAGAATTATTATATAGTGATGTATTTTCTGTAGATTCATCGGTGTTTGTGAATAAATTTATTTTACCTAAATTAGAACATGATGTGTATGAAAATTGTGGTGATTCTTTGCAAAATATGTTATTATCTGATAGTGTAGGATTTCCTGATTATTGGCTTATTATGGAAGGAGGAATAGATTTTATTTATAATGTATATTCTATTTTACCCTATGCCTGTGGAGATTATGAAGTTTTTATATCCTATGATAGATTGAAAGGGTACTTGAAACATGATTTTTTAAAAAGAATAGGTAAATTGTAATTTAAAAGAATTGAAAAATATGAAAGGAAATAAAAAACAAAAAGTTGAACTTACCAAAAGACAACAAAAATGGCTTAAAAACTGGGAGTATTGGCACAAAAAAGGTAAATGGCGTTATATGTTATCTACAGGCATTACCTGGGGAATTTTCACAGGATTGTTTATTACATTATTTTATCATTGGTATTACAAGGTATGTGAACCTACTGGAAGTGTTATTATTCGTTTAATATTTTTTGTAGTGTTAGGAGTTCCCTATGCTTATATATTATGGCGGGTAAATGAAAAAAAGTATAAAAAAATAAAGGGAGAGTAAAAGATTTAGTAATAATTTTAGAGATGTATAATTCTATTTTTTTATAAAAAATAGAATTTCAATCAAGTGTAAAATGTAATATTATTGTTAAACAGTAATTTTCTCATTACGCTTAAATGGATTATCAAAGTCTCATATTTTTATTAGTCTGTTCTTTAGTTTGGTTTCAATATTTTTAATTTTATCATTCTTAACTTTTCCCAAAATTTACTTTTTGTAGTTTAATTTACAATAAAAAATATTTAGGTTACCATTTATTTTTCATATAAAAACTTTGCATTGAAAAAAAACTATTATTTTTGTAGCCGAAAAAATGGTGGGCTTAGCTCAGTTGGTTAGAGCGCCAGATTGTGGCTCTGGAGGTCATCGGTTCAACTCCGATAGTCCACCCTCTTTTTAGAAAAGGTCGCTCCTAAAGCGACCTTTTCTATTTGAATACAATAAGTTTTTTTGTTTCAAAATAATCTTCTTCAAATACTTCTTTTAACTCATATACTTTCAATAGAGAAGCTTTATTTATAAGGTTTTTATCAAGTTCTCCTCCTGTAAGGTATAAAATTTTTCCATATGGTTGTTTTAGATTTTTCTTTGTCCAAGTATAGAATAAATTTAAATCTTTTACTGCCCTTCCTGTTATGTAATCATATTTTTTGTGATAATCTTCTATTCTACTCCATATTACGGAAACATTGTTTATTTTCAATTGCTGTGTTATATTTTCAACAGCCATAAGTTTCTTTTTGCGAGCATCAAGCAAATGGAAAGATACGGAAGGATAAGCTATTGCAAGTACTATCCCCGGAAAACCGCCACCTGTACCAACATCCAATACTTTACTCCTACTTTTAATATTACATAACTTAAATATTGATAATGAGTGCAATATGTGTCTTGTTTCAAAATTATTTCTATTAAAATCTTTTCTTGATATAAGGTTTATTTTTTCGTTCCAATCTGCATAAATATCATATAAACCATATAATTTATCAATCTGATTATCAGAAAGTTTTGGAAAATATTTTTTTATTATATCCATAAAGATTTTTTAACTAATATATAAGTTTAGAGTTCTTATACTTCTTTTGAATATTTTTTAGTTACTTTTTCAAATATATAAATAAGTAAAATTCCTGTTATAAAAGATGCTAATACCATAATAACTTTAGGATTTTGCCCTGTTTGTGCAAGATAATCATTTGGTAATAAATTTTGTTGTAATAAAGGATGTATATGTCCGTGTCTATCTATAAAGTGAGATAATGTAACTTTCCATGGCCATACTTTATTTAATGCTCCTATCATAAAACCCGCTAATAAATAAATGGTGTGTGAATGAAAACGTTTAAGCAACCATGCCAAAAACTTGGAAAACAATATTAATCCCAATACTGCACCTAACATAAATACAAGTAAAGTAACAATATCCAGCTCATTAACGGCAGTTAATATTCTTTGATATTGACCTAATACTACCAAAATAAAACTTCCTGAAATACCTGGTAAAATCATTGCACATATTGCAATTGCTCCTGATAAAAATGTGGTAAGTAAGCCGTTTCCAAGTTTAAGTGGAGGTAAAGAGGTTAAGTAAAATGCTATAATTACTCCTACTAAAAATATTATTATTCTGCTAATATTCGGTTTATCTGTTTGCTTGATTATAAAAGCCGCTGATGCCAATATAAGCCCGAAGAAAAAAGCCCACACAGGTAAGGGATAGTTTTCTAACAAAAAGGTGATAAGTTTTGCAAGAGAAAAGACACTTATCAAAATGCCTCCGAACACAGCCAATAGAAAATTGCCATATATATTGTTCCAAAAAGGTTTTATTTTTAATTTTATTAGGAGTTTAAGGTTTTGGGTATCCGATATTGCTTTTAGTGAAAAAATCAATTTTTCGTAAATACCTGTAATAAAAGCAATAGTGCCTCCAGACACACCGGGAATAATATCGGCAGCCCCCATTGCCATGCCTTTTAGCAATAGGGTTAAGTATTGTTTCATTTGGTTTCTACCTTTTTAGGGTATCTATCCAATACATTTTTCCAAATCTCGTCTTTGTATTGTGTACGATTAAACTTTTCACATTCATCTATTGAAGATACTATTTTTGTGCTATAATTGACTTCTTCCATAAATTCAGGAGAACGTTTAGCTCCCTCTCCTATGTTTATAAGCACTACATCTCCGTCTTTTATATGTCCATCTACCAGTGCTTCAAAAAAGCCTCCAAGTGCTACCGTAGCTGCAGGTCCTACTTTTACTGTGGTTTCATAAGTAGCAAGTCGTGCTATGTCTATAGCATTGTCTTCGTTGAAAGATATTATTTCTCCTCCACTTTCCTTTACTATACTTGCTATTATCGGATATGTTGTAGGATTACCGGTAGATAGTGTAGGAATTGTTGTTTGTGGATTTTTCAATATAGGATAGTCATTTAGCCAACCTTCTGGGAAATTATTTTCTTGTGCTTTTTTCCATGCTTGTGCCATTGGGTTACAACGGTGAGGTTGGGCTAAAATGAATCTTGGCAACTTACTTACAAATCCTAAATCTTTTATTTCTTCTATACCCTTTTTAATTGCAATAGGTCCTGTGCCTCCACTTAATGCTTGTATATACACTGTTGGAAACTCTTCCATTAAACGTATCCATTCAAATACCATTGTTCTTTTTGCTTCTACGCGAATAGGATCAATGTTTCCAAGTGATATTAGTACATTATATTTTTGGGCATATTCGGCTGCTAATTGTTTTGCTTTGGCATAATCTCCTTTTACTTTGAATACTCTTTGTCCATAGGTTCCCATTTCAGATTGATGGGTAAGTTGGGCGTTTTCAGGAATAAATACAGATAATGAAACTCCTGCTAATGCTAAATATCTGGAATATGCAGTTGCAATATTTCCTGTACTTGCTATTACGTATTCTTTTACACCATGTTCTTTCATAATGCTTGCCGCCATAGTGGCTGCTGCATCTTTGAATGTGCCTGTTCCTTGATTTTCATCGTTTCTATATACGAATACTTTACAGTTTACTCCATACGCATCTTTTGCCATTTGTTCAAGGAAGGTCCAACGATTTACAGGTATAGCACCTTCTCCGAGAGATATGATATTTTTTTCATTATACAGCGGAAGGAATTTAAAATATCTCCAAAGGCTTTGAGGATATTTGTAATTTTCTTTTTTATTTATAATGTTTTTTAGTTCGTTTAAATCTTCAAAATATTCTACTGTTACCATTTTTGAACCATCGGGACATGTTTGGTTCATTGCAAACCAGTCAGAAAAATCTCCTATTACTTCTCCTGTGCTTTGACACTTAATTACATATTTTTTATAATCTTTCATAAGAAAAAATTTTATGTATTTTTTATTTTAGTTTGTTTACTATTTTCTTTATTGTATTTTCCAAAGTTTTTTCGTCAAAATCAACTTTGTAGGCAACAAAGTATAGTTTTAATCTTTCTGCAATAAATTTTGTAAGTATGTTTTCTTTGGTGTCTCCTATTTCACTTGCTAAACTATCTATTGTTGTTTTTACAAAATCATTGTCCACTAAAAATTCTATAAAATCGGTAAGATAATCTTTTTCTATATCAGATAAAACAACGGCTTTCGCAAAATATTTTAATGCCTCGTCATCTTGTTCCAATAGATTTAACACATGTGCTTTGAAATTAAAATATAATGCTTCGTCTCCGTCTTCCAGCTCAATAGCCTTATTTATAAGAGATAATGATTTTTTAAAATTTTTTCTTTCGTATTCTATTATTGCCAATCCGTGGTAAATATCTGGAGATACATCTTTGTTATTTAATGCTTTTTGGTAATATTCTTCTGCCTTTTCAAACATTTTTAGTTGTAAGTACGAGTCAGCAAGAGATTCGCTATATGCATTGTTATTCTTAAGAAGTTGTGATAAATATTGATAATATAGTATAGCTTGTTTATAATTTTGTTTTTTGTAATAAATATCTGCAATTTTCTCACCAACATCTATCAGATTGTTATCTATTGCAAAAGCATATAGAAAAGCTTCCAGAGCTTTGTCAGTGTCATTAAGCTTTAGATACAGATTACCCAATTCTTCCCATGCAAAATCGGAAAAAACATTCATTTTAAGTATTTTACGATACAATTTTAATGCACTATTATAGTCGCCTATGCTTTCGTAAGTAGTAGCAATATCTTCTAGCATTTCTTCTTCAAGCTCTTCGGTAGGTATTTGTTTAAAGTAAATTAGAGCTTCATTAAATTTATTTACTATTTGCAAACTTTTCCCTATTAAATGCAGATATATAGGTATTTCATCTTTATCCACCGTGTCCAATACTTTGTTATAAAGTTTCATTGCGGTTTTTATTTTTCCTTTGGACACAAGAATATTTGCTTTTAAGAAATAAAATTCCGGATTACCTGTTTGCAGACCTTCTATATCCTGTAATATATTTAATGCTTCATTTATTTTCCCTTTCCTAAATAATAATCCCGATTGTAAAAATAGAAGTTCAGATTCAGAAGGATAAAAATTAAGTGCTTCTTCTATAGCTTGTTGAGCTTCTTTAAAATTTAAGTTTTCTATAAAGTAGCTAATAATATCTACAAAATCAGATACATCGAAGAAAAAAGATTCCTCCCCTGACATATGTGCTTTATATCGTTTTATAAGAGGTGGAATCTTTCCTGTATTTTTTGAAAAGTCTTTGTTATTATCAAATGATTTCATTATAAATCAATGCTTAATATTTAAGCAGTTTCTCCTTCTTCTAAAAAGTTTCCAAGTTTTTCGTAAAAATTGTTAAAATAATCTATTGTTTCTTCTCTTAATTCCAAGTAATATTTTTTTGTACTTGTTTCTTTGTCTTTTAATTCGGGATGATTGACTTTTACAAGGATTTCTTCTCTTTTTTTAATAGCTTCATCAAGCATTTTACTTATTTCTTCCACTGTTTTTTTGTCATTTTTAATTTCTGCAAGTATCATTGCATCACCTATCATGTGGTCAAACAAAATTTTTGTATCCTTTTTTAATTCCCTTATTTTCATAATATTGATTTTTTTTGTGCAAAGATAATGATTTTATTAGTTCAATAAATTATTTGTGTTTTTATGTAGCTAAAGTGATTGTATTATTTTTTTGCTAAAATTATATAACCTTTTGCAATTTGTTTTAATAGGAATTTTCTTCAGTGGCAGTAAACTTTAAAAACTTCCCTCCTTGGTTAAGGAGGGGTTAAGGGTGGTTCGTCATGAATTGGAACCTCACTTAGGCTACTTTTTCATCTATGGAATAGATATAATAAAGAAAGAAAGTTTTTCTTTACAATTGGTTTATGTTCATTTCTTTGTGGCGACAAAGAAACGAACCAAAAAAAACGCTCCAAAACGATGCTTCTGCCCACTTGGTCGCAACTTATTTTTTATTGTCTTTTGTTAGGTAGCCTACGCAGCCCCGCCGTTTTGGATAGCCTACCCGCTTAAAATCCTAACGGAATTTTTTAAGGTTGCAAAAAAAACTGTGAGGAACAAGTGCTGTTCATACACAGTGCATACCAAGCATTTCTGACCTCAAATAAATTTCGTAAGTTTTTATGTTGAGCGGAGCAATAAGGATAAAAGCTGTTTGAGCACTTCGTAGAAGTGCGAGTTCTTTTATCCTGCG
>CAYQWX010000066.1:1885-11175 GCA_964421355.1 uncultured Bacteroidales bacterium | reverse complement strand
TATTGCCAACATGGGCAGGAAATACCATATCTGACGATTATGGTAGTGGAGCATACATTGATGCCAATGATGCTTATATTTATGGACACTGGTTAGGAGAAAGATATGGTAATAGAAATAACATTATTTGGATGATGGGAGGAGATTGCACTCCAACAGGAGAAGAAGATATTTATAGAAGTATGGCAGAGGGAATTGCTGACGGAACAAATGGGGTATATAATCATGATGGACAAGCTGATTACAGCACAACCCTTATAAGTTATCATCCAAAAAAATGGTCTCATAGTTCATCTTACTGGTTTCACAATGAACCTTGGTTAGATTTTAACTCGCTTCAGGATCAACCAACCGATCAAATCCCTCACATATCAGGAGATTGGGCTTTAAATCCCCATAAGCCTACTTGGCTTTTTGAAGGAGGATATGACGAACGTCCGGGTTATGGAGCTTGGCAGTGTAGATACCAAGCTTATCAAACTGTATTTGCAGGCGCTTTTGGACATACATACGGACATATGACAGTTTTTGCATTTGATAATGGTTGGCAAAATAAATTAACAGCTTCTAGTGCAGAAGATATGCAATATCTTTATAATTTAATGATGACACTTACTCCAAATCAATTTTTTAATAGAATTCCCAACCAAGATTTAATAGATGGAAATACAGGTTCCGTTTACAATGGTGAAGGAATTCAATCTAGTAAAATTATGGCTACTCAATCTACCGATGGAACTATTGCATTTATATATTCTGCAAGAGGAGAAAGCTTTAGAATAAAAATGAATATGCTGCACGGTCCTTTTATGACAGCCCGCTGGTATAATCCCCGTTATGGTTCTTATCATGACATTGGGAATATTCCAAGTGGGGCAGGTGCTCCCATCCACCAATTTGACCCACCCAATGGAGCATTCGATGGCAATGACTGGGTATTGGTCCTTTCTAATCCCTTTAACAATGCCCAATTCATAACTCAATTTCAAAATCAGGCACAGCCTTCAATATTACCACCAGGAGCAACATTCAATGTAAGTCTAACATTTAAGAATACAGGAACTATGGTATGGGATTCAAGCACATACTTCTTAGGTTCACAAAATCCGCAAGACAACACTACTTGGGGAACCAATAGAATACATTTACCTTATAACGTAGCCTCAGAAGATACTGTTACAATAACAACTACTCTTACTGCTCCAACTACTCCAGGAGCCTACAACTTTCAATGGCAAATGGTTCAAGACGGTGTAGAATGGTTTGGTGATACAAGTGACAACCTAACTATAACCGTATCGGACTCAACTATTAATTATGCCCATTTTATTTCACAAGTATGTCCAACACAAGTATTGCCTGGTAGCACTTTTGATGTTCAATTAACGTTTGTAAATGAGGGGACCACAATATGGGATACTAGTAATGCTTATTTTTTGGGATCACAAAACCCACAAGACAACTCTACATGGGGAACCAATAGAATACATTTACCTCATAATGTAGCACCCGGAGATACAGTTACAATAACAGCAACATTAACGGCACCTGATACAGAAGGAATATACAATTTCCAATGGCAAATGGTTCAAGATAGTGTTGGTTGGTTTGGTGATTATAGTAATAATATTGCTATCCATGTGATTACAATAAATGCTTCTGAATTTATTTCTCAAAATTGTCCAACAGCATTAGTTCCAGGAGACACTTTCAATGTAAGTTTAGTCTTCAAAAACACAGGTACTACAGTATGGGACACAAGTAGCAACTATCATTTAGGAGCACAAAACCCACAAGACAACACAACATGGGGAACAGATAGAATTATATTACCACACAATGTAAATCCTGGTGATACCATAACTATTACAGCACAACTAGTAGCTCCAACCACAGAGGGTTTTTATGATTTTCAGTGGCGTATGGTACAAGACGGTGTAGAATGGTTTGGCGATTATTCTGATAATATAAATATTCATGTTGGCATTTTTAATGATGCTAAATTTATTTCACAAATCTATCCTTCACAAATACAACCAGGAGATAGTTTTTATGTAAGTTTAACCTTTAAAAATATAGGAACTACCACATGGGATACAAGCAACAATTATCATTTAGGCTCACAAAATCCGCAAGATAATTACACATGGGGAGTAAACAGAATTTACCTGCCTCACAATGTAGCACCCGGAGACACTGTTGTTATAACAACATTCCTTACTGCCCCAACAAATGAGGGTAATTACAATTTTCAATGGCGTATGGTACAGGATTTTGTCGAATGGTTTGGAGAATACAGTGATAACGCAACAATAGAAGTAACACCTAATGCCGTTCCAATAAATAATGCTCAATTTATTTCTCAGAATGTACCAACAGTCGTTCATCTAAATGATAGTTTTTCTGTAGAATTAATATTCAAAAATGTAGGAACATCTATATGGGATACTAGTAATGCATACTTTTTAGGTTCGCAAAACCCTCAAGACAATACTATATGGGGTATCAATAGAATACACCTACCTCACAATGTAGCACCCGGAGACACTGTTGTTATAACATCACAAGTTCAAGCACCAATTATAGCAGGTACTTATAATTTCCAATGGCAAATGGTACAAGATAGTGTTGAATGGTTTGGCGAAAGGAGTAATAATGTAAATATATCTATCCAAAATCTTAACAATGCGGAATTCATATCCCAAAATGCCCCAACACAAGTAATTAAAAATGCCTCTTTTAACGTAAGTATAATATATAAAAATACAGGAGCTACTACCTGGACAAATTCACATTTATATGCATTAGGTTCTCAAAATCCACAAAACAATCTGTTTTGGGGATTAAACAGAATCATTTTACCTCATGATGTGGCACCGGGAGACACAGTTGTGTTTACATTTAACTTAATAGCTCCAGATACAACAGGGGTATTCCCAATGCAATGGCGTATGATACAAGATAGCATAGGCTGGTTTGGTAATTATACAGACAGCATTGAAATAGAAATTATAAATAATACAACTTCTGAAATAATAAACGATAATAATTCCAAAATAAACATTTATCCAAATCCAAGTAAAGGGTTTATATTTTTAGACATGAACATCAATAAATGGGGTAATACTCCCATTTCAGCAACTATATTTGATATTACAGGACGACCTATTATAATCAAAAGAATCTTAAAAAAACACGAGAAATTTGATTTAAGTAAATATGACAAAGGAATATATACATTGCAAATAAAAACGGGAAATAAAATAATAAATAAAAGCAAAATCATTGTTATAAAATAATTGATAAATGATAAAAGTTTTTTATTTATTAAAAAAAATGTCTTAATTTGCACGTGAAAATCAAAAAACCTAAAAACTATGAAAAAACTATTTACATTAATTATTGCATTAGTAGTAAGTTATACAACTTTTGCACAAGATGAGAATAATAATGACGATGTGTTGAAAAACAAAAAAGGAGAAGTAATATTGCCACAAGCAGGTGATTATGCTATTGGAGTAAGTGCTACCCCATTTATCAATCTTGTAGGCAATTTAATAAAAATCAATTCTGCAGCACCCTTTACAAACCCATTAAGCTGGAACTTTGTTGACCCGCTAAACACTATCTTTGGGAAATATTATTTAACAGACAACACAGCAATAAGAGCATCTATTAGATTTGGAATGGGAACAACTACTTACAAAAATTATGTTACAGACCAAACAGATAATACCGGACAAAAAACTGTTTTAGATAAAATGACACAAAAACAAACCAATATTATTTTATCAGCAGGAATAGAAAAAAGAAGAGGGCACGGAAGACTACAAGCATTTTATGGAGCAGGAGCATACTTGGGATTTTTAGGATCATCTCAAAAATTTATATATGGTAATGAAATGAACAGCATATATACTACTCCACTTTCTACTACAAACTGGACAACTTCTCCATATACAACAGCAAATACAAACATTCGTCCATTATCAATAAAAAATGGAAAAACAATAATGTTTGGATTACGCAGTTTTGTTGGAGTAGAATATTTTATCATGCCAAAAGTTTCTCTCGGTGGTGAATTCGGTTATGGATTAGGACTAAACATGCAAGGAGACGGAACACAAGTTAATGAAAACTATAATTTCACAAATAGTTCAGTTGAAACCATAGAAACAAAAACAGGAGGAAAATTTTCTTTAGGTCTTGACAATGACAATTATGGTGGAACAATTTATTTATTATTCCATTTCTAAAAATAATTACATAAACAACAAAAAAAGGCTGCCAAAAATAATTATTGTGCAGCCTTTTTTTACAATTTTACCATAAAATTAATAATAATATTAATTCAACATAATAAAAAAAGTATAACTTTGCTCCACTTAAATAATTCACAAAATGAAAAAACAATTATTATTACTTTTTATAATTCTAATTTCATCTAACATAATATCGTTAGCCCAACAGCAAGAAACACAAAAAAAGGATACAACACAAGCTCCCGTAGCAATAATAACGCTTGATGATTTGGAAGGAAACGAAGCACAAAGCGACAATGTTGCTACATTATTACAAGCATCAAGAGACCCTTTTCTTTCTACGGCAGGATATGTATTTGGACAAGCACATTTTAGAGTAAGAGGACTTCCTTCGGAATATTCTACCATATCTATAAATGGAATCCAACTTAATGACATGGAAAGCGGTCGTGTTTTTTGGTCAACATGGGGAGGATTAAATGATGTAACACGCTACAAAGACATAAAATCAGGAGTAAAATATCAAGATTTCTCATTTGGAGACATCGGTGGAGCAACCAATATTGAAATAAGACCATCATTATTTCGAAAAGGTACCAAAATAAGCTATTCACTTGCCAACAGGAGCTATAGAAATCGCCTAATGGCTACCACCTCAACAGGACTTATGCCAAACGGATGGGCATTTACATTCTCAGGCTCACACAGATGGGCACAAGAAGGATACGTAGAAGGAACTTTCTATGATGGATATAGCTATCTATTTTCAGGTGAAAAGAAACTTAACGATAATCATAGCATCACATTTACAATATTTGGAGCACCAACAAAAAGAGGAAAAGCCGGTATAAGCACACAAGAAGCTTATGATTTGGCTGGCACAAATTATTATAACCCTTACTGGGGATACCAAAACGGGAAAAAACGTAATGCAAGAGTAAGCGATATCCACAAACCTGTAATAATGCTTAACGACTATTTTACAATAAACGAAAAAACAAAACTTCAAACAGGATTAACATATACATTTGGAAAAGTAAAATCATCACGCCTCGATTGGTATGACGCCAAAGACCCTCGCCCTGATTATTACAAAAACTTACCAAGTTATTATTACTACTACGATCCTTATATTTATCAACAACAACTAAATGATTGGACAAATGATGTAAATGTTAGACAACTCAATTGGGATTTTTATTACTTTGCAAACTCCAAAAACTTATACACATTAGAAAATGTTGATGGCATAAGTGGCAACAATATAACAGGAAACAGATCCAAATATATCATTGCAGATGGAGTTAAAAATGAAAAAAACCTAATATTAAACTCCATTCTAAAACATGAAGTTAACGAAAACATATATTTGGTATCAGGAATAGATATTGACTTTTACAAAGGCGACCATTATAATGAATTGGAAGATCTTTTAGGAGGTGATTTCTGGGTAGATGTAGATAAATTTGCAGAAAGGGACTTCGAAGATATAAGTATGGCACAATCAGACCTGAATCATCCAAATAGAATAGTAAAAGAAGGAGACATATTCGGCTATCATTATGAAGCAAATATTCGCAATGCTGACATCTACACACAAGCTAAATTTTCTTTTGGTAAACTTAATTATTACACAGGTCTAAAACTATCTTACACCACATTTTGGAGAAATGGGTTGATGAAAAATGGAAAATTCCCTGATAATTCTTATGGAGAATCCAAACATCAAAACTTTTTCAATTATTCCTTAAAAGGAGGTGTGACATACCAAATAACAGGACGACACTTTATAACAGCAAATATGATGTATGAAACAAAAGCTCCATTCTTTAGAAACTCATACTTATCTCCACGTACTCGTAACACAGCAGTAGAAAATTTGCAAAGTGAAACAATATATGGAGGAGACCTAAACTACTATATTAGACTTCCTTACATCACAGGAAGACTAACAGGATACTATGTAAAATTCCAAAACCAAACAACTATAAGAAGCTTCTATCACGATGAATACCAATCATTTATAAACTATATAATGACTGGCATTGACAAACAACATATAGGAGCGGAATTGGGTTTGGATATAAAAGTATCACCAACTCTAACAGTCTCAATAGTAGGAGCAAAGGGCGAATATAGATATACATCACGTCCACACGCAACAGTAGTAAGAGACAACAGTGAAGAAATAATAGCCCAAGACAAAACTGTTTATTGGAAAAATTATTATGTGGGAAACACTCCACAAACAGCCGCATCATTAGGCATAAAATATCGTTCCCCAAAATATTGGTTCGCAGGTATCGACGCAGACTATTTGGCAGACAATTACATAGTAATCAATCCTGAACGCCGCACAATAGAAGCAGTAGATAATCTATTACCTACCGACCCTCAATGGGAACAAATGTTATCTCAAGAAAAATTTGATAACTTCTATACATTTAACTTATTTGCAGGAAAATCTTGGAAAGTAATGAAAAAATACTATGTAGCAATAAACCTTAGTGTAAACAATCTCCTAAATAATACAGATAATCGTATAGGAGGATACGAACAATATAGATACAATATAAATAATATGGATAAATTTCCGCCCAAATATATGTATATGTACGGACGGACTTATTTCTTAAATGTTAATCTCAGATTTTAATAAAAAAACAAGTTGAATTATGAAAAAGTATATGTTTTTATCATTGATGGTAATAGCCTTAATCTTTCAAGGATGTGTTGATAAGAAATTTGACAAACCTCCTGTTCCGGAAATACCAACAGGAAATATTTTAACTATTAGCGATTTATATCAAATCTATCAAGATAGTGGAAGGTATAAATTTACAGAAGACTATTCCGTATATGCAATAGTAACAATGGCAGAAGAATCAGGTAATTTATACAAAAATGTATTTGTTCAAGATGCTGACAAAGGAATAGACTTACACTTATTAAGTTCAGGTGGACTATATCAAGGAGACTCTGTAAGAATATACCTAAAAGGAACAATAATTGACAAATACCAAGGAATAATGCAACTGGATTCAGTGGATGTAGATAAAAATATTGTTAAACAAGCAACAAAAAAAGATGTTGCACCAATAGAAATTACATCAATCGGTCAACTAAATGACTCTTATTTGGCAAAATTAGTAAAATTAGAAAATGTACAATTTGCATTTACAGATACAAACCTCACTTTTGCAGATCCTATAAATAGAGTATCGGCAAATCGAACATTAGAAGATTGTGACGGAAACACATTAATAGTACGCACAAGTGGATATGCAAAATTTGCAGGATATAATGTCCCAAACGGAAATGGAAGCATGGTAGGAATATTTTCCAAGTATGGCTCTGATTACCAATTCTTAATACGTTCCTATCCGGAAGTTAAGATGGACGGAGATAGATGCGGAGGAGTAGTTTATTTATACAAAGATTTCTCTGATAATAATCTCACATCAGGAGGTTGGGCAAATATAAATGTTACAGGAAACGTAAACTGGGAAATATCAAGTTATGGGAACCCCGCTCCCTGTGCAACAATAAGCAATTATAACGGAAGCCATACAGCTTGCGAAACATGGTACGTATCCCCAGCAATAGATTTGTCAAGCTCTACCGCTCCAGTATTAAACTTTGATAATGCTTATAATTATTCAGGTACTCCATTGCAAATTTTAATCTCTACCGATTATGACGGTAATGGAGATCCTTCATCAGCAACATGGACACAATTAACAGGAACATTGTCGTCAGGCAGCTTTACTTGGGTTAATTCAGGAGATATTGATATTAGTAGTTACAAACAAAACGGAATACATATAGCATTCAAATATACAGGAACTACAAGTGACGGCAGTACTTGGGAAATCGATAATATAGAAATTAAAGAAGCTAATTAAATAAATTAAATAATAATAATAATGTTGAACTAAAAAAATCGAAAAACTATGAAAAGAATAGTATTTTTTACAATTGCCTTAATGATAGGATTGGCAACCTATGCACAAGTAGTAAGCACAAGTTTTGAAAACTGGACAGGAAATACCCCTAACGGTTGGATGGGGAATAAAACAAGTATTGAAGCTGACAGTGTGATACAAGTAACAACAGGCGCTTACGACGGTTCTTATGCCGTAGAACTTGTAAATACCGAAAGTTCTCACAAAAGATTTACAACCCAACCTGTTACCGTAACAGGAGGACAAGATTATGAAATAAGCTTTTGGGTAAAAGGACAAGGTGACATCAGAACTGCATTATTTGATACAACTTGGGGCGCTTACAATAGTTATATAACAGTAAATGCTACAGATTGGACACACTATACTCAAATAGTATCTGCTGCAGCAAATAGTGATTCCGCAGAATTTATTTTCTCAGTAAGAAACACAGCAGGAACAGATAACTTGCAACTTGATAGTGTAACTATTTCAGTAGCAAACTTAACTATCGATACAGTTTCCATACATGATATTCAATACACAACAGATGCATCAGGTGATTCACCATATAAAGATCAAATAATTTACACAGGTGGAATAGTTACTGCAGTTGCTAATAGTGGATATTTCATTCAAAGCGGAACAGGAGCATGGAACGGTGTTTATGTATATGACAATACTAATACTCCAACAATGGGTGATAGCATTATTATTAAATGTACCGTATCCGAATACTATAATTTAACAGAACTAAAAAGTGTAACATCATTTTCAGTAGTTTCATCAGGTAATACCCTACCTGCTCCAGTAGAATTATCTACAAGTGCTGTAAATGATGAACAATACGAAGGTGTATTAGTAAAAGTAAACAATGCAGAATGTACAACTACTCCTAACAATTATGGAGAATGGATTGTAAATGACGGAAGTGGCGATGCTACAATAAAAAATTTAATATACACATACACACCAACACAAGGAACACACTATAATGTCACAGGAGCTTTAACTTATACTTATGGTAACTACAAAATTTTACCAAGAATGGAAAGCGATATAGAAACAGTAACAGGAATAAACA
>CAYQWX010000066.1:0-1785 GCA_964421355.1 uncultured Bacteroidales bacterium | reverse complement strand
TACAAAATTTTACCAAGAATGGAAAGCGATATAGAAACAGTAACAGGAATAAACACCGAAAACATAAATAGCGAAATATCAGTTTATCCTAATCCTGCTACAACCTATGTAAACATAAAATCAAACAATATAATTGAATATATTGCTGTGTACAGCGTAGATGGACGCTTTGTTGCTAAATACAATGTAAATGCAATATCTGGCACATTATTCGGATTAGAAGCAGGAAACTATATACTAAAAATACATACTTTAAATGGAAATACAGAAAAAAGATTATTAGTAAAATAATTTTTTTTACTAATATTTAGTAGTATTATCAAAAAGGTAAGTCGTCTTTTATATGATGACTTACCTTTTTTTTATAACTTTGCCTTTTAATTATAATTCATTTCATTATGAAAATAAGGATTTTCTACTATATTATAATCTTTTCGATGCTGCCCATTATAGCTATCTCCCAAACTAAAACAGGCTACCTTGAAGTTATGGGTAAAGTAAAAATTGAAAAAGATCCTGTCCCCAAAGCATCAGTTAAAGTAATGGATGGAACAAATATCATTATTCAAAAATATACGGATAATAATGGAAAATTTAAGATGAAACTACCTCTTAATAAAATACTTATAATGGAAGTCGGCAAAGATGGATTAGTAACTAAAAAAATAAAATTTGACACACATGTTCCTGAAACAGATTTCTATTGGACATATAATTTCACGGTTGAACTGTTTATGTATATAGAAGGATTGAATATAGCTCCATTAAAACAACCCGTAACAATAGTTAAATACAACAAGGAATATGACGAATTTGAATACGATGAAGATTACACTAATCTAATGCGTACTAAATTAAAGCCAATCTTGGAACAACTTGAAACACTCAAAAAACAAAAATTTAATGAAATAATGGCAAAAGCCGATAAACTATGTGATGAGGGCAAATATGAAGAAGCAATAGATATGTATGAATCCGCAATAGACTACGACCCATATAATTATTTACCAGACAACAAAATAGAAATATGCGAACGTAAACGCAATCAAAGCGGAAAAATAGAAAAAGAATACACTCGCCTTATCACTAGTGCAGATGCATCATTTGACCAACAACGATATAAAGATGCACTATCATACTATAAACGGGCATCTAGCTTGAAACCATCAGAAGAATATCCAAAACAAAAAATTGAAGAAATAAACAAACTTCTCGCACAACAAGAAAACAAAAAAGAACTCGATGCTAAAAATAAAAAATATAATCAATATATAACTTTAGCAGATAAACAATTTAATAACAAACAATACGAACTTGCAAAACAAAATTATAACAAAGCTTTAGGAATTAAACCTGCAGAATCTTATCCTAAACAAAAAATTGAAGAGATAGATAATATATTAAAACAACAACAAGAAGCACTTGCTCAACAAGCACAACAAGAAGAATTAAATAAAAAATATTTAGATAAAATAAATGAAGCCGATAAAAATTTCAAAAATAAAAATTACAATGATGCTAAAAAACTTTATAATGAAGCTTTAGCAATAAAAAAAGACGAAAAATACCCTAAAGACAAAATTGCTGAAATTGACAAAATCCTTGCTGATCAAGCTGCTAAGCAAAAACTGGAAAAACAATATCAGGACTTAATCACTCAAGCTGACAAAGCATTTAATACAAAAGATTACGACAACGCTAAAAGCAAATATTCTGCTGCTGCTAATCTCAAACCTGATGAAAAATATCCAAAAGACAAAATCGCTGAAATTGACAAAATTCTTG
>CAYQWX010000065.1:0-11348 GCA_964421355.1 uncultured Bacteroidales bacterium | reverse complement strand
TGAAAATAAAAATTTTGATAAAAAAAATAACAATTCATACAATAAAAAGACTTCTAAAACGATAAAAGGAAATTATACGAATATACAACCTGTCAAAATATAAAGCTATGAATATAGAGGTTAAAAATTTGACCAAAAGGTATGGACCGCAGTTGGCAATTGATAATATTAGTTTTACGGTTCGTACAGGTGAGATTATAGGTTTTTTGGGACCTAACGGAGCAGGCAAAACAACAACAATGAAAATTATTACTAATTTTATTTTGCCTACTGCAGGAGATGTGTTTATTGACGGAAAGTCAGTAAAAGACTATGGAGATGACTTAAAGAGACACATTGGCTATTTACCTGAGAGCAATCCTTTGTATGAGGATATGCCTGTAATTGATTATCTTTATTTTGTAGGGAATTTATTAGAGTTGGATAATTTGGAGAAAAGAGTAAAAGATATAGTAGGTAAAGTTGGTTTGTATGATGAGAAACACAAAAAAATAGGAGAACTTTCCAAAGGATATAAACAGCGTGTAGGACTTGCACAAGCTCTTATTCATGAACCTGAAATACTTGTACTTGATGAGCCTACAAGTGGATTGGACCCAAATCAAATAATGGAAATAAGAAAACTTATAAGAGAACTGGGACGAGAAAAAACAGTAATATTAAGCACTCATATATTACCTGAAGTAGAAGCAATTACAGATAGGATTCTTATTGTAAACAAAGGAAAAATAGTTGCAGATGGGCTTGTGGAAGAACTTAAAAGACAAGCTTCCGATAGTGAAATATTAATTGTGGAAATAGAAGGGGGAGAACCTGCAGAAGTATTGAATAAATTAAATGAATTGTCTTCTGTAGGGAAAGTGGAAATAATGACAAGAGCAAATGATAAATATGAAGTAACTTCCCGTCCGGGATTAAGTTCTAAAAAAGATATTTTTCAATTGTGTGTAAACAATGGTTGGTATTTGACACAACTTACACCTATAGAACGTAAGCTGGAAGATATATTTAGACAATTAACGGTAAATTAAAAAAACAAAAATTATGAAAGCTATTTGGGTAATTGCGAAAAAAGAGTTATTTACATATTTCAATTCGCTGATAGCCTATGTCTTAATAGGCTTATTTTTAGGATTTAGTGGATTGTTTACTTGGTTGTATGGTACTGATATTTTTTTAATAGGTCAAGCTGATTTAAGACCGTTTTTCGGTATAGCATATTGGACTTTATTCTTCTTTATACCGGCTCTCACAATGCGCTCTATTGCTGAAGAAAACAAGAGTGGAACGGTTGAATTGTTATTAACAAAGCCTATAAACGATTGGCAATTGGTGTTAGGTAAATATTTGGCTAACATTCTTGTTATAACAATAGCTTTATTATTGACTTTCCCTTATGTAATTACTGTAGCATATCTTGGTGATATTGATTTAGGAGCTACTATTACTGCATATCTTGGTTTGCTATTTATGAGTTCGGCATATATTGGCATAGGTATTTTTGCAAGTAGTGTTACCAAAAATCAGATTGTAGCTTTTTTAATTGCATTATTTATAGGATTGTTTTTCCACATTATTTTTTCAGTATTTGCAAATAATATGGCAGGATTTTGGGGTAATCTATTTGCTTATTTAGATATGAGTACTCACTTTAATAGCATAGCAAGGGGAGTGGTAGATTCCAAAGATATTATTTATTTCTTGTCTTTAACTTATTTGGGATTGTTTTTTGCTGTTGTTCGTTTGTCAGAAAGAAATGTAAATTAAATTTTAAAAAGGAAAGGTATGGACAAAAAGAAATTATATATAACGAGCGTGTTGGTAATAGCTATAATTATATTAGCCAACTTAATATCAGATGAATTATTTTTCCGTTGGGATTTTACAGATAATAAGCAATATACATTGAGTGATGCTACCAAAAATTTATTGAAAAATCTTGATAAAACAATTACTATAAAAGCATATTTTTCTAAAGATTTACCGCCAAAGGTTGGAGGTGTGCGTAGAGATTTTAAAGATTTATTGGTAGAATACGCAAATTATTCACATGGAAAAATCAAATATGAGTTTATAGACCCGAATAAAAATGAAAAATTGGAAAATGAAGCTATACAGGAAGGTATCAAACCTGTATTGGTTAATGTAAGGGAAAAAGACCAAATGAAGCAACAAAAGGCATATTTAGGAGCCGTGATAATGTATGAAGAAAAGAAGGAAGTTATACCTTTTGTTCAGCCTGGTGCTCCTCTGGAATATTTATTGTCATCGTCTATCAAAAAACTTACAATAAAAAAGAAACCTATAATAGGATTAGTGCAGGGGCAGGGAGAAGCCACATTAAATGAAATGTCACAAGTGATAAATGAATTAAAAATTTTGTATGAAGTAAGGTATGTGAATTTTAATGATACTACCACTTCTGTTTCTTTATCTAACTATAAAGCATTGCTTTTGGTAGATCCGGTAGATTCTTTTTCAGATAAGGAGTTGCAATTGCTTACCAACTATTGGAACAATGGTGGTAGATTACTTATTGCATACAATCGCCTTAATTCCAATTTGCAACAAATGTATGTGCAACCAATCAATACAGGGTTGGAAACATGGTTAAAGGATAGGGGAGTGGATATGCCTGCCAAATCTGTGGTAGATGCTTCTTGTGGAATGGTTACCGTGCAACAAGAGCGAGGAATGTTTCGTTTTATGTCAAATGTCGCTTTTCCTTATTTCCCAATTGTTAAAAAATTTAGTGATCATCCAGTAGTTGCAGGGTTAGAGCAAGTAATATTTCCTTTTGTAAGTCCAGTAAGTTATGTAGGAGATACAGCTTCAGTGAAGGCAACTCCGTTGCTATATTCGTCGGAGAAGTCAAACACCGTTGCTGCACCATTTTTCATAAACATACAAAAACAATGGACAGAAGTAGATTTCCCTGAAAAAAATATAGTGCTGGCAATGGCTCTTAAAAATAAAAAAAATGGAGCTAAAATGGTTGTGTTTGGTGATGCGGATTTTGCAATAAATGGTAAAGGACAAGATAAAGTGCAATTGGGAGAAGACAATATTAACTTATTTGTAAATGCAGTGGATTGGCTTGCTGACGATACGGGATTGATAGGCTTGAGAACCAAAGCCGTTACTTCCAGACCAATAAAAGATTTGGAAGATAGCACAAAAACATTGCTAAAATATTTGAACTTCTTATTGCCAATATTATTGCTTATACTGTATGGCATAATCAGATACCAACGAAATAAAATTATTAGAATAAAACGAATGGGAGAATATTATAAATAAAAAAATTTTGAAGTCATGAAAAAGAAAAACAGTAATTATATATATATCGGATTGTTGGTAGTACTAGTATTGATTTATATAGGAATAAAATTGGGGAATGTATCACCTGACAAAAATTTTGATTCCAGGTCATTAGCTGTTGATACCACAAAAGTTACAAAGATATTTATTTCATCACAGTCTGCACCTTCGGGAGTTACAGTAGAAAAAGTAAATGGTGGATGGATAGTAAAAGGGGATAGTATGCAAGCTGAAGCAGACATAAATACTGTTACCAATATGCTTGCAGAACTTGCAAATTTGGATATAGAAAGTGTAGTTGCTTCGTCTCCCGATAAGTGGAAAGATTATGAGCTTACTGATTCTGCGGCAACAGAAGTTAAGGTGTATGACGAAAAGGGGAATGTGCTCAAAGATTTATATATCGGGAAATTGCGTTTTAAGAGAATGAAACAAGCTTATGGAATGGGAAGTAACGGAGTGCCATATACTTTTGTGAGAGAGGGGAATAATGATGAAACATATCTAGTAAAAGGAATGCTTGCGATAACTTTTAATAGAAATTTTACAAATTTACGAAACCAAATGATTGCAAAGTTAGTCAAGGATAAAGTAAATAAAATAAGTTTCACATATCCGGCAGATAGCAGTTTTACTCTTGTTAAAAAAGATTCTATTTGGTGGATAAATGGTAAAGATACGGCAGATATGAACAAAGTGGATAGTTATTTAAATATGGTAGGGTGGTTAAGTGATTCTCACTTTGATGATAAATTTAAGCCTACACAAGATGCTATTTATACAATAAAATATGAAGGCAATGATTTTACTCCTATTACTATAAGGGCATATCAAAAGGATAGTATGAATTATGTTATAAATTCAACATATAATCCCAAAGCTTATTTTGTAACCATAAAAGAACATTTGATAAATAGAATATATAAACCAAAAAGTTTTTTTGTAAAGCACAAGAGTAAATAACAGAATTTTTAACTAAAAATTTTTATACATTTGTAAAATATTGGATAACAAATAAAAATATATAAGTTATGAAAGGAAAAAAAGTTTTAATGTGGGTGGTTGCCATTGTAGGAATAGTTATTTTTCCTGCAACCCAAATTATGGCACAAACAGTAAAACCCAAAATGACATTCAAAGAAACCGAGTATGATTTTGGAAAGGTAAAAGAAGAACAAGGGAAAGTTACTCATAGTTTTGAATTTACCAATACGGGAGGAGAGCCTTTGATAATAAATAATGTAAGAACATCTTGTGGTTGCACTGCTTCCGAATGGTCAAAAGATCCTATTCCTCCTGGAGGTAAAGGTCATATAAAAGCAATATACAATGCAAAACACAGACCTGGTAGATTTACAAAAACTATTACCGTAAGTTCTAATGCAGTAAATTCTCCTGTTGTATTAAGGGTAAGAGGAGAAGTGATACCTAAAAAGAAAACTTTGGCAGATATTTATCCGCAAAAGTTTGGAGTATTGAGAGCAAGAAGCAATCATATTGCTTTGATGAAAGTGAAAAATACGGAAGTTAAAACCGATTCTATGGAAGTAATAAATGATTCAGATGAACCTATTACTATTGGTTTTCAACTTGTACCTGCTCATTTGAAAGTAAAAGCCGTTCCCGAAAAGTTAGGACCACACAAAAAAGGTTATATCGTAGTTACTTATGATGCAGCCAAGAAAAACGACTGGGGTTATAATATAGACAGAATGTATGTAACTATAAATGGCAAAAGGGTTACATCTAACCGCTTGAATGTTAGTGCAAATATAGTTGAAGATTTTTCAAATGTAAATCTTAAAAAAGCTCCAAAGGTGGAATTTGAACATATAGACTATGACTTTGGAGAAGCTACAGACGGAGATATGGTTATCCATAAATTCCCATTTAAAAACACAGGTAAAAGCGATTTGATTATTAGAAAAGTAAAAGCAAGTTGCGGTTGTACTGCTACTTTGGTTGGCGACAAAGTGATAAAAAAAGGAAAATCAAGTTATATAGAAGCTAAATTTAATACAAGAGGTAGAGGAGGTCATAAACAATATAAGACTATTACAGTGATTACTAATGACCCCGAACATCCACAAATAATATTGAGATTGCACGGGTTTGTAAAAAAGAAAACAGCAGCTCAACAACAACAACCGGTAAAAGGACAAAATAATGCTGCTCATAAACAAGCCCCCAAAGGCAAAAAATAAGTAGCATATAAATAAAAATAAATGAGAGGGCTTCTTCCAAACTTTTGGGGGAAGCCTTTTTTATATATTTATTTCTGCTATAAAACGCCAAAGTTTTTCTGTCCAAGGTTTACCTGCATAATTTATTCCTATACGAGGAGTGCGTTTGATTGACATTTCTATTTCAAAGGGAGTATCTATTATGTATAAATTGGTGGAAGTATCATAGATATTCTTTCCGTTAAAATCCTTTTTGTTTATTTGTAATATTTTACCTGTTTTTCCAGGACCGTCATATAATTTCCCCAAAGATATTTTATTGTTTTCTACATTTATTTTTTGTATTCCTCTTATCAATACTGCTTCGGGGTGATTTTTTTTACCCGATACAATGTTTAACATCCAATACATTCCGTAAATTAGGTAAACATATATTGTTCCGCCTTGTTTGTACATTACTTCTGTGCGGGGTGTTTTACCTTTTCTGCAATGGCATGCTTTGTCTTTTTCTCCAAAATATGCTTCTGTTTCAGTGATAATAAAATATTGCTTACCATTTGGCAAGTTGCGAACTAATATTTTTCCTAATAATTTTTTTGCAAGCGATATACTGTTTTGTAAATAAAATTGCTGTGGTATTATTATTTCATTTGTGCCAAATGAGAAATTTTTTTTCATTGTATTTTATTTTACCTTTTTCAAACAACCAGTCTATTACTTTTACTGTATTTTTTTGTTCGTGGTCTATTCTGTTTACAAGTGCTGTCAGTGGTAAGGGTTCTTGTTTAAGGTGTTTTTTTATTTTTTCTATTATGGTGTCAAATTCGTATCTTGTTATATCAAGTTCGTTACGGCTTTTGCATACATCGCATTCTCCACAACGATATGATTTTTCTTGTCCAAAATATGCTACGAGTTGTTGACTTCGGCATTTGGTAGTATTGTTTGCATAGTTAATAATAGCTTCTATTCTCTCTTGGTAGCGTTTTTTTCTATCGTCATAATTTTCCTTTGATATATATACTTCTTTGGCTGGTATGCGTGGCTCCAAGAAAGTTATTTTTGCAGAATCTGATGCTTCTATATAATTGAGTATTCCCCATTTTTTTAGGTATCTTAATATGTGTTTTATTTTGTCTTCCGTTGTATTTGCTCTTTTTGCCAGATATTTTTCATTTATTTTGGTATATTGGGTAAATGTCCCTGTGTATGTGCGTAAAATAAGTTTTATAAATGGGTCTAATTCAGTGTGTTCTACTTGAAATTTGTAAAGGTTAAGTTTATTTACCAGAAATTTGATGCGAGAAGGAGAAAAGAATGCCTCTGATAGTTCTATGTATCCTTGTTGCATAAGGAGTTTTAAAGCATTGTATGTTTCAAGAGGCGGAAGTTTGTATGTTTTACAAAATTGGTAAATATCAAAGTCAAAAATCATTTCTTGTCCGCTACCAAGTGGTATTTGAAAGAAGTTGTGTAAGGCATCATACACTCGTCTTATAAAATCTTTAGGGGGGAAACTTTTTTGTAAATATTGTTTCAACTTTGTTTTGTCGGAGTTGTTGTATAGCAATACTGCAAAAGCTTTTTTACCATCTCTACCTGCTCTACCTGCTTCTTGGTAATACGCTTCTATACTTTCGGGTATGTCAATATGTATTACAAATCTGACATCGGGTTTGTCTATGCCCATACCAAAAGCATTGGTTGCCACAATTATTCTAATGTTTCCTTTTTTCCATTTTTCTTGTTTAATATTTCTTGTTTCTTGTTTTAATCCTGCATGATAATAATCTGCACTTATACCGTTTCTTTGTAATAGCTCTGCAAGTGTCCGTGTTCTCTTACGACTTCTCACATATACTATTCCACTGCCTTTGGTTTTTTTTATTGTATTTACCAGATAATCGTATTTGTTTTCTATTTGTCTTACTATGTAAATTAGGTTTTTTCGTTCAAAACTTTTTTTGAATAGATTGTATTGTTTAAATCCGAGTTTGTCTTGAATGTCTTTTGCTACCTCAGGAGTAGCAGTTGCAGTAAGTGCAAGTATAGGAATATCTTGAAAGAAGTTTCGTATTTCTGCTATTTTTAGATAAGACGGGCGGAAGTCATATCCCCATTGAGATATGCAATGTGCTTCATCTACAACAATGAGGTTTACGGGCATATTTTTTAGGTATCCCTGAAATGATATTGATAGTAAGCGTTCGGGAGATAAATATAGAAAATTTAGTTGATTGTCAAGTGCTTGTTGTAGAGTTGTTTGTATTTCATCTTTGTCCATTCCTGTAAATATTGCGGCGGCTTTTATTCCTTTGGCTTGTAGGTTTTCCACTTGATCTTTCATCAATGCTATAAGGGGGGTAATCACAATGGATAATCCTTGTCGTGCGAGACCTGCTACTTGAAAAATAATGGACTTGCCGCCCCCTGTAGGTAAGAGTCCCAATACATCATTGCCTTTGTAGGCTTCTTCTATTATATCTTTTTGCAGTGGTCGGAATGATTTGTATTTCCAATAGCGATATAATATTTCTTCAAATAAGTCCATTTATTATTTTAGAAACATACAAGTTTGTATTTGTATGTTATTTTATATGCAAATAAATTTTATTCTTCGTTTAGAATATTTTCTATTGCACTGTCATATATTTTTTTCAGGTCTTTTATGTGTCCGTAAGACAGATCGTCTATTCTTACATCTCCTTTTGTTATGTGTCCCAAAAGCATATAGGGGACATTTTTTTCTTTTAGTAGTTTGATAAACTTATCATTATTTTTTTCTTCTACCGATACTATTACTCTGCCTTGTGATTCTCCAAATAAGAAGGCATCTTTTCTTATTTCTCCTGAAGTTGTTATATCAAAACCTAATCCGTTTGGGAATCCAGATTCTACTAATGAAACCCATATACCGCCTTCTGATACATCGTGTGCAGAAGCAATAAGATCGTTTTGTATAGCTTGATATACAGCTTGTTGCATTTGGTATTCTTCTTCCATATTGAAGTAAGGCACAGGGGAGTATTCTATACCGATGATATTACGTAAATATTCCGATTGGTTGATGTCTTCCACCACTTTGCCAACAAGATATATTAAGCCGCCTTTGTGTTTAAAGGCAATATCCATTTGATTTTTCTTGTCTTCCAGTATTCCAACCATTCCGATTACAGGAGTTGGTTTTATAGGAGTGGCTTTTCCTGCTTTTTCCGTTTGATTGTAGAAGCTAACATTTCCACCTGTTACGGGAGTTTCAAATTTTTCGCATGCGGTTTTCATTCCTTCTATTGCACCTACAAATTGCCAATATACTTCGGGATTGTAGGGGTCGCCAAAGTTTAAACAGTTGGATATTGCAATGGGTTTAGCTCCAGAACATACAATGTTTCTTGCAGCTTCTGCTACTGCTATTTGTGTGCCTGTGTTGGGGTTGGCAAATACATAATTTGAGTTACAATCTACAGTGGAAGCAAGAGCTTTTTTTGTTCCCTTTAGGTTAATTATCCCTGCATCTGCAGGAGCGTTTGTTGTAAGATTTGCAGTGCCTACCATTGTGTCGTATTGTTTGTAAATGTATTGTTTAGATGCTATTGTCGGATTTTGTAGTAGTTTTATTGCTACTGCTTTGTAGCTTTGTGGTTCTGGGATTTTATTTATATCAAATTTTTCTATTTCTTTTAAGTATTTGGGCTTTTTGTATTCTCTGTCATATTGGGGAGCTCCTCCTCCCAGTACGAGAACTGAAGCGGGTACTTCGGCAACAAGTTTGCCATGCATGTAAAATTTGAGAATATCACCTTCTATCACTTCTCCTATTTGTGTGCATTGCAAATCCCATTTATCAAATATTTTATTTACTATGTCTTCTTTACCTTTTTTTACTACTATGAGCATTCTTTCTTGTGATTCGGATAGCAGTATTTCAAATGGTTGCATATCATCTTGTCGCAGAGGTACTTTGTCAAGATGTATTTCCATGCCGTATCCACCTTTGGCAGACATTTCGCTTGTGCTGCATATTATTCCTGCAGCTCCCATATCTTGCATTCCAACTATAGCATCTGTTTCTGCAAGTTCCATAGTGGCTTCCAGTAATAATTTTTCTTGAAATGGGTCTCCTACTTGTACTGATGGTAAATCTTCTTTAGAATTTTCATCGAGACTTGCAGAAGCAAAAGTAGCACCATGTATGCCGTCTTTTCCTGTGCGAGAACCTACTATAAATACGGGGTTACCTGTTCCTTCTGCAATTGCTCTTATTATTTTGTCTTTTTCCACTATTCCAATGCTCATTGCATTTACAAGTGGATTTTCGTTGTAGGTAGGGTCAAAATATACTTCTCCGCCAATTACCGGTACGCCGAAGGCATTGCCATAATCTCCTATTCCTTTTACTACACCATTGAGTAGCCACTTTGTTTTTTTGAGTTTTAACTCTCCAAATCGTAATGAGTTTAATTGTGCAACGGGACGAGCTCCCATTGTAAATATATCACGGTTTATACCTCCTACTCCTGTAGCTGCACCTTGATAGGGTTCTATTGCAGAAGGGTGATTGTGTGATTCTATCTTGAAAGCGCATGCTTTGTTGTCTCCCAGGTCTATAAGTCCTGCATTTTCTTCTCCTGCTTCTGCAAGTAGGTATTTACCTTTGCGAGGAAGTTTTTTTAACCATTTTATAGAATTTTTGTATGAGGCATGTTCCGACCACATTACTGAAAATATGCTTATTTCCGTATAATTTGGTTCTCTTCCCAATATTTTGATTATTTGATTATATTCTTCTTCTAATAGTCCGAGATTTTTAGCAATTTCCAGATTTTTGTTTTGTGCCATGATTGATATGAAAATTTTTTGTTTTGAATACAAAAGTAAGTTTTTTATTGTAGTTAGCTATGAGATGATGATAAAAAAAGGGCAAAATCCTTTTGTGTATAAGGATAATGCCCTTGTAGTCTGTGAATGGTATATTTTTAGCCTTCTAAAAAGTTGTTTAATAGTCCGCTTGAGCCTTTACGAGTATTGGGATTGGTAAAAGATGCCGAAAGTCTGTCTATCAGTTTGTTAATAGGCATAGATTGTAGCCATACCTTTCCTGTTCCGCTTAATGTAGCTAAAAATAATCCTTCGCCACCAAATACCATGGATTTTAATCCGCCGGCAGGTTGTATGTTGTATTCTATGGAAGGAGTAAAGCCTACCAAACAACCGGTATCTACGCGTAGAGTTTCGTTGTTAAGTTCTTTTTCTATTACTGTGCCTCCTGCATGTATAAAAGCCATACCGTTTCCTTGTAGTTTTTCAAGTATAAACCCTTCACCGCCGAAAAATCCGGCACCCAATTTTTTTGTGAATGTAATGCTTATTTTTGTTCCTAATGCGGCACAGAGGAATGCATCTTTTTGTACTATTATTTCGTTTCCATATTTTGACATATCTACAGGAATTATTGTGCCGGGATACGGTGCGGCGAAAGCTACTCTTTTTTTACCTTGTCCGTGGTTGGTAAAGTGTGTCATAAATATTGACTCACCTGCAATTGCTCTGCTTGCAGCAGACATTAGTTTGCCTAAAAAACCTTGATTGGGATTGCTGCCGTCTCCCATTTTGGTTTCAAAAGTGATACCTTCTTCCATAAATAGCATTGCTCCTGCTTCTGCTATTACTGTTTCGTGAGGGTCAAGTTCTACTTCTACCATTTGTATTTCATGACCCTTGATTTCATAATCAATTTCGTGTGCTCTCATAATGACAATTTTTTCTGTAAATGTAGTAAATTTATTTATAATATAAGACCGTTGCATCAAAGCCACATAAAGACACAGAAAAAAGCTAAAAAAA
>CAYQWX010000064.1:0-11826 GCA_964421355.1 uncultured Bacteroidales bacterium | reverse complement strand
CTGTAAATTTAGATAGAGGTGTTTATTTTGTAATAGTAAAAGGCACGCATCAAACGCTAAAATTTGTAGTAAAGTAAGTATTACTTTTAACATAACCACAATAATAAAAAAGAGGTGCTGTAAATGGGCACCTCTTTTTTAATAACAAACTTAATTTTTGTTTTTGAAACTAAAAAAAGAGAGCACCTAAAATTTTAGATACTCTCTTCTGAATAAATTTTTTAAAATAAGAATAACTATTTATTTACTTTATCCAAAGCAAGAACTTCTTCTACATATTTGCTTCCTTCCATTATTGCTTGTTCATTAAGAGGCAATAGATTGTGATAACGTTCAGGTAATGATTTTTTAAGTCCTTTTCTTACAAATTCCATTTTAACAATGGGTTTTATTTTTAAGAAAGCACCTAACACTACCATATTATATACTCTTGGATTTCCCATTTCGGAGGCAACCTTACTTGCATTTATTTTATAAATGTTTATGTCTTTTCGTTCCGGGTGTCTTGTTATACCATTGGGATCATACAACAACAGTCCTCCTGGTTTTACAGATTCTTCAAATTTATCCAAAGATTGTTGATTGAGTATAATTGCGGTATCAAATCTTACTAAAATAGGAGAACTAATGCGGTTGTCAGATAATATAACGGTAACATTTGCTGTACCACCTCTCATTTCAGGTCCGTAAGAAGGCATCCAAGAAACTTCTTGTCCTTGCATTACGCCTGAATATGCAAGAATTTTCCCCATAGAAAGAACTCCTTGTCCTCCAAAACCTGCTATTATTATTTCTTCAGTCATGATTGTCTATTTTTATAGTTTTTATTTTATTTCTTTTACTAATTTGCCATCTACTTTGATGTCGCCAAGTTCATAGTACTTAAGCATGTTTTCTTCTAACCATTGATTAGCTTTTACGGGAGTCATTTTCCAGCCGGAATTACAATTAGAAACTATTTCTACAAATCCAGTTCCTTTGCCTTCTAATTGTGCTTCTATTGCTTTTTTTATTGCTTTTTTAGCTTTTCTTACCAGTTTTGCTGTATGCACTGCTTGTCGTGAAACATAATGAGTACCTGGCAGCATTGCTATAAGTTCAGTCATTTTCAACGGATTACCCATTCTTACAACATCTCTACCATAAGGTGATGTAGATGTTATCATACCGGGTATAGTTGTAGGAGCCATTTGACCTCCTGTCATACCATAAATACCATTATTTATAAATACTATGGTAATATTTTCTCCTCTATTGCAAGCGTGTAGTATTTCATTTCCACCAATGGAAGCCAAATCACCATCTCCTTGATATGAAAATACAAATTTATTGGGCCACAATCTTTTTATTGCTGTAGCAAGTGCTGGTGCTCTACCGTGAGCTGCTTCTTGCATATCAACATTCATAAATTCATAAGCTAATACGGAACATCCAACAGGAGCAATACCTATTGTGTTTTGTTCCAAGCCCATTTCTTCTACAAGTTCCATTAATATACGGTGTGTTACTCCGTGTCCACATCCCGGACAATATGACAATGTTTTATCGGTTAAAAGTGGAGTTTTTTTATAAACTTTATTTTCTGGTTTTACCACTAATTCTTTTATTTTATCTGCTGTGAGTTCCATAATTTATCCTCCAATTATTTTAGTTTTTAATGCTTCTACTACTTCTTCAGGAGTAGGTATTACACCACCTACATGGCCAAAGAATTCTACTTTTGTTTTGCCTTCTACTGCAAGACGTACATCTTCTACCATTTGTCCCATATTGAGTTCTACACTTAAAAATCCTTTTGCCCCTTTTTCTACTTTTTCTTTTATCACTTTGTAAGGATAAGGATAAAGAGTAATAGGACGGATAAGTCCGGCTTTAATGCCTTCTTCCCTTAATAGGTCTATGGCTTTTTGAGAAATTCTTGCAGCAGAACCGAATGCTACTATAAAATATTCGGCATCTTCTGTGTTTATTTCTTCCCATCTCACCTCTTCTTCTTCCATTTTTCGATATTTTTCAAAAAGGTGGTGGTTGTGTTTTTCCATGCTATATGGGTCAAGGTCAAGTGAAGTAATGATATTTCTTTCTCTTCCAGGTATTTTACCTACTGTAGCCCAATCTCCGTTTTTTTCTATTACTTCTTCATCTGTCCAGCGTGGTATTGGGTCAAATAATTCTACTTTTTCCATCATTTGACCTATTACACCATCGCTTAGTATTAGTACAGGATTTCTATATTTGAATGCCAAATCAAATGCTAATGGTACAAAGTCGCTCATTTCTTGAACTGATGCAGGTGCCAGTACTAACAAACGATAGTCTCCATGACCGCCACCTTTTACAGATTGAAAATAGTCTGATTGTGAAGGTTGGATTGTTCCTAATCCGGGTCCACCTCTTTGCACATTTAATATAACACATGGTAGTTCTGCTCCTGCCATATAAGAAATTCCTTCTTCCATAAGGCTTATACCTGGGCTGGATGAAGATGTTACCACTTTTTTACCTGTGCCTGCTCCTCCATAAAGCATATTTATAGAAGCAAGTTCACTTTCTGCTTGTAACACTACCATGCCTGTTCTTTCTTCAGGCTTTTCTGCCATTAAGTATTCCACAACTTCCGATTGTGGGGTTATTGGATATCCGAAATAGCCATCTGCACCTGCTCTAATAACGGCTTCGGCAAAGGCTTCATTTCCTTTCATTAATCTTAATTCTCCCATAATATTTTTATTTTTTATTCTGTTAAACTTCAATTCTTGTCCTGTAAACTGTTATTACTCCGTCAGGACATACTGTAGCACAATCTGCACAACCTACGCATGGTTCAGGATTGAAAAATTCTGCATAATGGTATCCTTTTTTGTTTACATTTTCTGACATTCTTATAATGTCTTTGGGACATGCTACTACGCATAGTTCACATCCCTTACATCTTTCGATGTCAATTTCTATGTACCCTTGAACTTTTTTTGCCATTTTATTTTATTTTTTTATTGATTGATTTTCACTTCAAAAATAAGTTTTTTTTGCTTATGAATAGGTGTTTTTTAGAGATTATTTTTATAATCTTCATTGAATTTTTTAAGTCTTTCTTCTAATTCAGCAAATTGACTTCTATCTATTTGTGACATACATGCTCTAAGTCCTTCCCTTTTACTTCCTGTTATTTTTAATGAAATGGCACTTATTCCATAATATAGAAGTCTTTCCAGTAGTTCTGATGCTGTCATTCCAGGGTATGCAAAAGTGAAATAAAATCCATCAGCAATAGGTTCATCTTCATCTTTGTCATAAACAATTTCAAATCCGTTGTCAACAAACATTTTTTTCAGGATTTTTGCTCTTTCCCCATATTCTTTTACTTCTTCTATAAAATTATAGTTGCCATCATTTGCTGCTTTAAGCATAGCTGCAAGAGCATATTGGGCAGAATGAGCAACTCCTGAAGACAATGTGTATAAAGCACCGTAAATTAGGGAGTAGCCGAATCCTGGTGTGTGGAAATAACGTGTAAGGTCGGGAAATTGACGATCAAATAATTTATCAGAAACTACTAAGGTTCCTACTCTTTGTCCTGCATAGCTGAACACTTTGGAACTTGATATGAGTAAAACATAATTGTCGGTATATTTTGCAACTGTTACTTGATATGGCGGTTTACCTGGATGGTACAAGTCTCTTCTAAAATCCATGGCAAAATATGCTAAATCTTCCATTACTACTACATCATACTTGGTAGCTAATTCTCCTATTATTTGGAGTTCTTTTTCTGTGAAACATACCCATGTAGGATTGTTGGGATTTGAATAAATAATAGTTGAGATATTTCCTTTTTTTAGATAGCTTTCCAGCTTGTCTCTTAATTTCTCGCCTCTGTAGTCATATACATCAAATGTTTCGTATTTTAGCCCTAATACATTGTGTTGTTGTTTTTGAACGGGGAATCCAGGGTCTATAAAGAGTGTTGTGTCTTTCTTTTTATCTCTTCTGCAAGATACCATAAAGGTTGCAAAAGCTCCTTGCATACTACCAACACTTGGAACACAATGAGAAGGAGAGACTTCTATGTCTAAAAATAGTTTAACAAATCGTGATATTTCTTTTTTTAATGGTTTTATTCCTTCTATCATTGGATATTTTGCTGCCACACCTTGTTTTAGTGCTTCTATTTCTGCTTCTACTCCTATCTTTGAGGGAGGTAGTCCCGGCACTCCCATTTCCATTCTTATAAATTTTTCTCCTGTTGCTTCTTCTATTTCATTTACTAAACGAACTAGCTCTCTAATGGTAGCTCGTCCCAAGTCTTCAATACCTAAAGTTTTTATTTTTTCCGATACTACTTTTGCATTAATAGGAGTATCTGTAGTTTTTAATAAATCCATAGTTTTATTTTTTATTTTCAACAAAAATATATAAAAATATAATGTGAAAATCTAACAAGTGGTATTTTTGATAAAGAAAGTTTTATATTATTTATTTCTAACATCAAGTATGTCACGAAGAGCATTGCCTATAATGATGAACGATAGAACAAGCAACATTATTACTATGCCTGGGATAATAGATAAATGTGGGAGTCCTACAAGTAAATAACCATAATTTTCTTTTATCATGTTTCCCAGTGAGGGCATTGGTGGTTGAATACCAACTCCTAAAAAGCTTAATCCTGCTTCTATAAGTATGGCACTTGCAAAATTGGAAGCTGATATTACAATTACGGGTGCTATTACATTGGGAAGAATATGTTTGTAAATGATACGTGAATGGTGATATCCTAATACATGTGCAGCTTCTATAAAGTCTTTTTTCTTTAGGCTTAATATTTGTCCTCTTACAACTCTTGCCACTTCTACCCACATGGTAAGTCCTACTGCTATAAATATTTGCCAAAATCCTTTTCCCATAACCATTGTAAGGGCAATGACCAATAGCAATGTGGGTATTGACCACATTACATTTACGAACCACATTATTATATCGTCCACTATTCCTCCAAAATATCCTGATAGTGAACCAAAAAACAGACCTATTATTATGGATATGAACACACTCACCAATCCTATTGCTAATGATAGCCTTAATCCTACTAATAATCTGCTTAATACATCTCTACCAAAACGGTCTGTGCCAAGCCAGAATTTATGTTTTATCAGATAAGATGATGCTATTGTTTTGAAGATTTGAGATGTGTTTGTTTTTACTTTTTTATTATTTACGGTTATTATTGTTTGTGAGCCATCCGGGTTGTCTATAATTTTTTTTACAGGATAAATTATGTCAGCTAAATTAATAGAAAGAGTGTCCGGACTTTCTCCTTTTTCGGCATATTTCAAGAATTTAGCTTGATTTCCGTTTATTATAAGGATGTTTGAATCTAACGGTATATATTCATAACAAGCTTCTTTGCCATAAAGTAGCTGTTGTAAAAAGGAAGTTGTTTTACAATCTATATTTTTTCGTTTTTTTAATAGCCATACGGTAAATCCAGGTTTTTTCAAAGATATTTCTATCATTTGGGTATTTACATTGTGGGAAGAATCAAATATTATGAGATAGGCAAATAAGGCTATAAAGAATATAATAATCAAAAAGGACAAGGCAACTATTGCTACCTTATCCTTTATTAATTTATGAAAAAAGTTATTGGTTGGTTTTTCCCTTGTCACAAGTATTTTATTTTTTTAACCATTTGTCTAACCATGCAAAAAATGTTCTTTGCCAGAGTATCCCGTTTTGGGGTTTTAGCACCCAATGATTTTCGTCTGGGAAGTATAACATTTGAGCAGGTACTTTTCTAATTATTGCAGCATCAAAAGCTTCAAATCCTTGAGAAGCCAATATGCGATAATCTCTGCCTCCATGTATTATCAAAATTGGGGTATTCCATTTTTCTACAAATTTGTGTGGGGAGTTTGCATAACTACGTTTTACTTTAGGGTTGTTTTTATCCCAATAAGGACCTCCTAAATCCCAATTTACAAACCATAATTCGTCTGTTTCAAGGTATTGTGCTTCAAGATTAAACATCCCATCGTGTGCGATGAACACCTTAAACCGTTTGTTTTCGTTGTGTCCTGCAAGCCAATAAACTGAAAACCCACCATAACTTGCTCCTACGGCACCTAAACGATTTTTGTCTATGTATGGTTCTTTTGCAAGTTCATCAATAGCAGTAAGGTAGTCTTTCATATTTTTGCCGCCGTAATCACCGCTAATTTCTTCGTTCCAAGCTGTGCCAAATCCGGGCAATCCTCTTCTGTTTGGTGCTACTACTATATAGCCATTTGCTGCCATCATTTGAAAATTCCAGCGATAACTCCAGAATTGAGAAACCATGCTTTGAGGTCCTCCTTGACAATATAATAGTGCTGGATATGTTTTGGTGGAGTCAAAATGAGGAGGATAAATAACCCAAACGAGCATATTCTTTCCGTCAAAGGTTTTTATCCAGCGTTTGCGGACTTGACCCATGGTTATTTTATTGAGTAAGTCTTTATTTATGGATGTTAGTTGTTGTGCTTCGCCATTTTTAGAATTAACCTTGTATATTTCGGTTGGCATACTCATAGATTGCCTCATTGCTATTAGTTCGCGAGAAGAGATTGGAACGGCATTTAAATAATTGTGAACACCTTCCGTAATTTTTTTTATTTCTCCTGTGTTAAGAGCAAGTTCATATATATCTATAGTGCCATGCCATTCGCTTGTGAAATATATTTTGTAATTACCTTTCCATGCAAGGTTATGTACATTTTGGTCAAAATTTGTTGTGTAATTCTTTTTTTCTCCCGTATCAAAATTATATACAAATAGTCTGTTTTTATCTGATTCGTATCCGTCTCTTGCCATGCTTTCCCATGCTAATAATTTCCCATTTTTAGAAAATACGGGACAAGCATCATAGCCGGGCATTCCTTTAGTAAGGGTTATTGTAGAGTCTCCATTTATGTAATATAAATATATTTCACTGTTGGTACTTAAAGAATATTCCAATCCTTTTTTCTTTACAGAAGTATAAGCGACAATTTTCCCATCTGGACTCCAATTTATTTCTTCCATTCCGCCAAATGGCTTGCGTGGAGAGTTGTAAGGCTCTCCCTTCATTATATCTTTTATTGAATAAATGCTGTCTCCTTTTGTGTAGTTCGCGACAAATATGTGACTGTATGTATCACACCATGTATCCCAATGTCTGTACATCATATCTTTTATGAGTCTGCCACTTGTTTTTGGTAGGTCGGGATAAATGTCATGAACAGTTGTATCCAGTTTTACTTCTTTGGTAAAGAGGATTTTATCCATTGTGGGCGAATACTTAAATCCTGTAATTCCTCCTTTTACATTACTAATTTGCTTTTTTCCTGTACCATCTATATTCATTTCCCATATTTGAGGACTGCCACTTTCAGTAGAAATAAATCCTATTTTTTTGCCGTCGGGTCTAAATACAATGTTCCATTCGCTAAATGGAGTATGTGTAAGTCTCTTAAAATAGTTGCCGTTTACATCTATTGTGTAAATATCTGTATTGCCTTTGTTTTTCTGTATATTATAGTATTTTACACCAAAAACAATCAAATTGCCGTCAGGAGATACGTTCATTTCCGTAATTCTGCCAAATGACCATAATACTTCTGGAGTCATCAAGTCGCTTGTAAGTTTTAATTCCGAAATATCTTGTATTGTATCTGTTTCTTGTTTCTTGTTTTTTGTATTTCTTACATCGGGAAATTCACATGATTGAAATAAGATAATTATACTTACAATGGCTAAATATATTGGTTTTCTCATAAAACTTGTTTTTACATTTTTATTACCTTACAAAATTACATTAAAATCAGTAAAAAAGCACTTCCTTATAAATTTTATAAAAATAAAACTTGCTTTTTAGCATTATAATTTGTGAGTAAAATCATAGAATAAATAATAGCTACAACTTTTACTTTGTAAAAAAAAGAGGAGATATTATGAGTACAAAGAAATTTATAATTTTTATGTTTTTAACAAGTGTTATAACCATAATTGGATATGCACAGGATGCTCCACAAATAAACGGTTATACCCAAGTAAGAATGGAAACAAATTATAAATCTAATCCTGTTTGTTACATTAAGAGGATAAAGTTGTGGCTTACAGGAAAGATAGCAGGAGATAATAATCAAGAGTTTTTGTATAAAACACAAGTATTCTTTTCTAAAACTACACCGAAACCTTTACTTTTAGATGCAAGATTGGGTTATAAATACAATAATTTCACATTGTGGGTAGGTCAGCAAGTAGTAGATTATGGAAGACAAACTAACAAAGGCGACACAAAAATATTGATGGGTGATAGAGCTCGTTACTATTATACTTTAACTCCTGATGCTGAAGCATGTCTAAGAGATGTTGGAATACAAGCATTCTATAAAGTGGAAAACAATGGACATATAAGTATAGGATATTTCAATGGAACATTTTCCAATGTGTATAAAAATCCTAATTATTCTTCCATGATTACTAATAGATTTGTATATGATGTAAGTTTATTTGATAAAGGAACTATTACTTTAGATTATTCTTTAATGTATAGATATGCAAATAATTTAATGTTTAGCAGGTCTTTAGGAACAATACCTTTTTCGGGCAAAGATTTAAGGGGAGAATTTGCTACCGAGCTTAAAATATGGAAATTTGATATAGAAACAGCGTATAATTATGCACAATTTATTTCCAATACAGATACTGTATATAAAGCATCAGGATATTATTTATTATTTAATACATTTGTTACAAATAAAGATGTTGTAGTATTAGCAATAGATCAAATGGATTTACCTAAATTTACTTCAATTTATAGTAGTTTGCCATATTATGGAATAGGCTATTCTCACTTATTTAAAGGACAAAAAGTCAAACTAACATTGTATAATTGGATTCATAAATTAGGATACGACAATTGGGATTATATTACAGGTGTTCAATTTCAAATGTATATTAAAACAAAAAAATAAAATGTCATGAAACTAACAGCAAAAAATATAGGATTAGTAGGAGGGATAGTGCTTTTTGTGATTGCTTTGTTTTTCAACATTGACCCTCAAAAGCCGCAATTAACTTATATGTTGGCTATTGCAATACTAATGGCTGTTTGGTGGCTAACAGAAGCAGTTCCTATTGCAGTAACATCGTTGTTGCCGTTATTTATGTTTCCTTTGTTTGGAATAATGGACGGAAAAACTACTGCATCATGGTACACAAATGATATTATATTTCTCTTTTTAGGAGGATTTATTGTAGCTCTTGCAATGCAGAAATGGAATTTACATAAAAGACTTGCTATTAAGATAGTGAAAGTATTTGGAGTAAGTCAAGGGAAAATACTTATTGGCTTTATGAGTGCAAGTGCGTTTCTATCTATGTGGATGTCTAATACAGCTACTACAATGATGATGGTACCAATAGTGATGTCTGTTGTAATCCAACTTGAAGAAGTTGCAGGAAAAGATTCCGTAGGCAATTATGCAACGGGACTATTTTTGGGGCTTGCTTATGCTGCATCTATCGGAGGGACGGCAACTTTGGTAGGAACACCTCCAAATTTAGTGTTTGCTCAAATATTTAAGATTACATTTCCACAAGGACCGGAAATAAGTTTTTCGGATTGGATGATTTTTGCTTTGCCAACAAGTATTATCATGTTTTTTATTGCTTTTGTAATTCTTTATTATCGCTACAAACCTAAAACGCAATGGAATATAAAGAAAGAATTATTTACAGCTACAGAGAAACAATTAGGTCCAACTACTTATGAAGAAAAAATTATAGGAATATTGTTTGCAGTAATGGGACTTCTTTGGATTTTTAGAAAAAATTTGGTAATTGGTAGTATTCATATTCCCGGTTGGTCAAATATTTTTGCACATCCTGAATATTTCAAAGACGGGACTGTTGCTATTTTTATTGCAAGTTTATTGTTTTTGTTACCTTCTCGCACAAAAAAAGGAGAAAAAATAATAGATTGGCAGATTTCCAAAGATATACCTTGGGGTATAATATTACTTTTTGGAGGAGGTTTTGCTTTGGCAAATGGATTTGTTAAATCTGGTCTTTCATTGTGGTTTGCCAATTCTTTGTCTTTTGCCACCAATATGCCTCCATTTTTAATGGTGCTAACGGTATCTGTATTTATATCACTTCTTACACAGCTTACCTCCAATACTGCTACTACGCAAATATTATTACCTGTGTTAAGTGGTGTAGCAATTGCTGCCAAAATAAATCCTCTTATGTTAATGATTCCTGCAACAATGTCGGCATCACTTGCTTTTATGACTCCTGTAGCTACTCCTCCCAATGCAATAGTGTTTGGCACGGAAAGAATAAAGATGAAAGATATGCTTGTTACTGGGACAATATTAACAATAATAGGAGTTATTGTAATTTCTTTGATGGCATACTTTGTTGCAGAAAGTTTACTCCATTTAAATTTCTCAACATTACCCAATTGGGCAGTAATTAGTAAATAATAGTAGTAGTGCTCGATTTTTTAAAGGTTGTTCTAATAAAGTTTAGAGCAACCTTTTTTGTTAATATTAAATAATCCGTATTCCTATAATGGTAATGTCATCTGTTTGTGGATTATTTCCTTTCCAATTATTAATAGTATTGATAAGAATATTTTTTTGTTCATTCATATTATATGGTTGTATATCCAATAATAACCTTTTAAATCTTTTTTTCTTAAATTTTTGACTATTTTTATTGTGTCCTCCAAATTGATCTGCATATCCATCTGAAAATAAATATATGGTACTTATTAAACTTAATAATATTCGTAATTAAATTAATAACCTTATTGTTTCTGAATACTAAATGATTACTTTTGCAACAAAAAAATTAAGTGAAAGGAAAAGATTTTTTAATTATTCAACCTGCATTTATAGGTGATGTAATACTTGCCACTTCACTTGTAGAAACCATTGCTTCAGCTTTTCCAGACAAAAAAATAGATTTTATTGTAAGAAAAGGAAATGAAATTATACTTAAAAACAATCCTCACATAAGAAAAGTATATGTGTGGGACAAAAAACAAAACAAATATTCCAACTTGTGGAATATAATGCGAGAAATACGAAACAAAAAATACTTTACAGTCATAAATATCCATCGTTTTCTCACATCCGGACTTATTACACTTTTTTCAAAGGCACACATTAAGAGTGGCTACAAATCAAATCCGTTATCACTTTTTTACACCCATCGTATTCCATTTATATTTGGTGATGGTACTCATGAAACAGAACGTAACTTTATGCTTATTAGTTATTTAGATAAAAGTATGCAATTGCAAAAACCTAAAATATACTTTTCTCAAAATGATATTGAAAATACAGCCCAATACAAACAAAACAAATACGTATGCATTGCTCCTGCATCAGTCTGGTACACAAAACAATTCCCCACGGAAAAATGGATAAAATTCATTGACAATTATTTACCTGCAAATTACAATGTGTTTTTACTCGGAGCAAAACAAGACATAAACTTATGCAACGAAATAAAGCACAAATCAAAAACAAATAGCAGAATAGAAATTTTAGCGGGGAAATTGTCCTTGCTGGAATCAGCCGCATTGATGAAAGATAGCACGATGAATTATGTAAACGATTCTGCCCCACTACATTTGTGCAGTGCAGTAAATGCTCCTGTTACCGCTGTTTATTGCTCAACCATACCCGAATTTGGCTTTTATCCTCTATCCGACATTTCCCGAATAGTGCAAACTCCTAAAAAATTAAAATGTCGTCCATGTGGCGTACATGGCAAAAACTCTTGTCCTCTTGG
>CAYQWX010000063.1:0-11948 GCA_964421355.1 uncultured Bacteroidales bacterium | reverse complement strand
TGGATAGAGGAAACACCAATACATTTCATATATCTTTTGGAGATAATTTAGGAGGTGTTTCCAATACTTACGGAGTAGTTTATTTTGAAGTAAATGGTGACGAAACTTATATTTTTGGAGGACATGTAATAAGCGATGCTGATGGGTCAAGAAAATTGGGAGATTCAGGACATCGTTGGCAAGAAGTATGGGCAGCTAACGGGACAATCCAAACTTCGGATATGAACCAAAAAGAAGATGTAAAGAGCTTAAAATACGGACTAAATGAAATTATGAAACTGCACCCTATTACTTTCAGATGGAAAAATATGGAAAATTATAACGATTTCAAAATAGGTCTTTCTGCACAAGAATTACAACAAATCATTCCCGAAGTAGTTGTGAAAGACAAAACCTATCCGAATGCTCCTCTCGGAGTAATGTATAGCGATATGATACCCGTATTGGTTAAAGCCATACAAGAACTAAAAACCGAAAATGACAACTTAAAAGCACAATTAAAACATTATGACGAAGAAATAAACGAACTTAAAGAAATGATAAAAAATAACTAAAAAATATTTACAAAAAATTCTTAAAAAGTCACCTTATAATTTAAGGTGGCTTTTTTATTATTGTACATAGAATAATTTTGAGCACTAAAAAAATATACCTTTGTTTTGTGATAAAAAAACCAAACTATGAAAATATATAAAACAGCAAAAGAGTTGACTTCAGAAATAGACAACTTAAAAGGACAAAATAAAAAAATAGGCTTTGTGCCTACTATGGGAGCATTGCACAAAGGACATTTAAGTTTAATAGAAAAAAGCTTAAAAGAAAACGATGTAACAGTAGTAAGTATATTTGTAAACCCAATACAATTTAACAATAAGACAGATCTTAAACGCTATCCGCGTATATTAGACAAAGACATTGAGATACTAAAACAATATAATGTTGATTATTTATTTGCTCCTGATGAAAAAGAGATGTACCCTGAAGGCACGGAAAATATAAGAGAAAACTACGATTTTGGACAACTTGATAAAATATTGGAGGGGAAATTTAGACCGGGACACTTCAAAGGTGTAGCAATAGTAGTAAAACGATTGTTTGATATTGTAAAACCACATAATGCATATTTTGGGAAAAAAGATTATCAACAACTACTTATTATCAAAGAATTAGTAAAACAAACAAAGTTGCCAATAAACATTGTTCCTATTGATATAGTAAGAGAACATAATGGATTAGCAATGAGTAGTCGCAACATGTTGCTTTCACAAAAAGAACGAGAACAGGCATCTTTTATATACCAAGCACTACTATATGGGAAAAAACATAAAGGAGATGTTGGTGCAACTAAAGAAGCTGTAGTAAAATTTTTGAAAGACCACAATCTTACAGATTTGGAATATTTTGAAATATGTAATAAGGAAACATTGCAACCACTATCTTTATCAGAAAATAAAAATAATAGCATTGCCCTTATTGCAATAAACTGCTGCGGTGTTCGTCTAATTGATAATATGGAATATTAAAAAAGGGGAGATTCAAAATAAATATTATCCTCTCCCCTATCCTTATATGTTATGAAAAAAGATTATTTTACTTTTTCAAAAAAATTGGAAAGTAATCTTATCCCAACACCTGTTCCTCCATTTTTCATATAATAAAATTCCTTGTCCAAAAAAGCAGGTCCTGCAATATCCAAATGAATATATGGATAATCGGTAAAATGCTCTAAAAATTTACCTGCTGTAATGGCTCCTCCTTCCACTCCTCCTAAGTTTTTTATATCTGCAATATTGGACTCTATAAGTTCATCATACTCTTCCCAAAATGGAAATTCAACAATGCGTTCATAACTTTCTTCTCCTGCTTTTTTCAGTATCTCAAAATGACTATCACTATCGTCATTGTGCATTGCAACAATACCGTAATGTCCTATTGCTCTTGCTGCTGCACCCGTAAGAGTAGCCAAATCTATCACAAGTTGAGGATTATATTTTTTAGCATAAGCCAAAGCATCTGCAAGAATCATTCTGCCTTCTGCATCTGTATTTAATATTTCTACTGTGGATCCATCATACATTCTTATTACATCATCAGGAGCATAAGCCTTTTGTCCAGGACGGTTATCAGTAGCAGGCACCAACCCTACTATCCACAATGGTAATCTATTTTTTGCTACAGAATAAATTGTGCCAACAACAGCAGCTGCACCAGACATATCTGCTTTCATCCCTTCCATATAATTCCCGGGCTTAATATTTAAACCTCCCGAATCAAATACTACTCCTTTCCCTACCAATACAAAAGGTTTATCGTTTTGTGCATTTTCAGGCTTCCATTCCATAACGGTAAAAGTAGGAGGTTCTATACTGCCCCTATTTACTGCAAGCAATCCTCCCATTTGCAAAGCCTCTATCTTGGATTTTTCAAATACTTCCACTTCAAAACCAGCCTCACTACCTAACTTTTTTATTCTATTTGCAAGTTCGGTAGCAGTAAGCACTACAGAGGGTTCATTTATTAAATCCCTGGCATTATATACACCTTCTACAACATTTAATGTTCTTGAAATATCAAATTCGCTTTCTGTTACATAAATAAAAAGATTATCAAAAGATGTTTTCTTTTCGTCCAAGTTCTTTGTGAAATATTTCAAAAATTTATAATCATATAATAAAAACCCTTCTACAAAAGCATTTACATATTCCTCATTATTAGCAACAAGGGTTATGGTATCTTGCTTTTGTGATTGTGTAGATTTATATATTTTTACTGCTGCCCTCCTTACTTTCTCTATTACTTTATAGTGCTTTGCATCATTACTTACAAAATATACTTCTTTAATGTTTCTTGGTGTGGTAAGGGATATTATTTTATTTTCTTTTACTTCTTCTTTTAATATTTCTTTTTCCTTATCTGAAAAAATATCATAATTAATAGCTTCTTCTAAATTAGAAGCAATAACTACAATATTGTTTGCAGGAATTTCATTTGTTTTTTTTATCGTAATCATAACTCTTAAAATTTTAATTGTTTTTTACTGCAATTGTTTCTATTTCCACTAATGCACCAAGAGGTAAACCTTTTACTGCAAATGCAGCTCTTGCAGGTTTATTATTCGTATAATATTCTGCATATATAGAGTTCATTGCTTTGAAATTACCCATATCCGTAAGCAATACAGTGGATTTTACTACATCATCAAAAGTATATCCAGCCTCTTCCAATATTGCTTTTATGTTTTCCATCACTTGTTTGGTTTGTTCTTCTATTGTAGCGGGCATTTCTCCTGTAATTGCATTTACAGGCACTTGCCCTGATATATATAACACTCCATTTACCTCAATAGCTTGACTATAAGGTCCTATCGGTTTTGGTGCTTTGTCTGTATAAATTACTCTTTTCATAATTATTTTATTTTTTGTATTGCTACAAATCTACACAAAATAGTTTGATATAATAAATTATCTTAATATTATAATCTTTCTTGTTATTACACTATTGTTATTTTTTATACTCAAAAAATATGTTCCTTCAGGATAACTTCCTATATTAATTTTTTCTTCTTTGTTACTAATTTTTTTATTATATATTTCTTTTCCTGTTATATCCAAAATTGATACAATAGTTGGTTGTTTTAAGTTATCTATTTGTAATACAAATTGTCCAGCATTTGGGTTAGGATAAATTTTAATATTTTGATTTTTTTGCTCAATGTTGCTTGTAATGCAATTGTTTATTTCCAAATCTACATTATCGGAATAATCTCCAAACCATTCAACACTATCTTGTACCATTCTCCATTGCATTGGGAAAGTCCCCAAAGTATCAGGTGTCACTATATCAAAAGAAAAAGATACTGTATCTCCCGGAGCCACGTCATAAGGTAAATTAACTCTATTTAATCCCCAAAACAAATTATCTTGCGGATTTTGTGAACCTAAATAATAATTGTCTGTATTAGTCCATGTTGTACTCCCTGAATTTCTATATCTTACAGAAACATGAAATGTATCATTTTCGCATACTTGTTGTGGTATATTTTGAGAAATGAATTCTGCATCATTACATAAATTAACATTTACCGTAGTGTGAATAGTAGAATCACAGCCTGTTACCGATTGGAAATGACTATCATGTGTTGTAGTTGAAGTTATATTATTTGCAGTATAACCATCCGGGAAAGTATAAGAAGAACCATAACATACTTCATCAGAAGTATTTAAATCATATACAGGATTAACTTCCACTATAGTGTGAATAGTAGAATCACCACCTGTTACTGCTTGAAAGTGGCTATCATGTGTTGTAGTCGAAGTTATATTATTTGCAGTATAACCATCCGGGAAAGTATAAGAAGAACCATAACATACTTCATCAGAAGTATTTAAATCATATACAGGATTAACTTCCACTATAGTGTGAATAGTAGAATCACCACCTGTTACTGCTTGAAAGTGGCTATCATGTGTTGTAGTCGAAGTTATATTATTTGCAGTATAACCATCCGGGAAAGTATAAGAAGAACCATAACATACAGCTGCATTCTGTGTAATATAATAAGTTTGATTAGTAAAAGCTCTTAAACTCATATTTCTGGTTACCATTGTACAAATATTTCTACCTGGCACTTCCCAACCCATATTCATTCCTCCTATTTTGTAGTCTGCCAAGTTTTGTGATTCGGTCAAATAATTATGATCCCATGCATATTGTAAAGCCTGTAAGGCATAAGGCAATAAATCTACCTGAATGTGCTCCCAATTTCCTGAATGGGTAGATTCATTAGCACAAGAATCATAAGGAATTGTGTTTATAAGGGTTTGTGTTCCCTCATCATACGATACTCCACCGGAGACACTTTGGTATCTATCATCATACACAGGTATTCCTAACCAAACATATTTTCCATATCCTGAAGAAGAAGGATTTAGATTTTGAATAGTGAAATAAATAAGAAATTGTGCTGCATGTAATGATTGATTATAACCATCTTCTTCAATAGTTTGATTATATAGCAATTTTGCATCAATACTAAATATAAATGCTGTTGCTACATCTAATGAAGGTGATCCTGGACCATGATTGCTATAAGAAAAAGGTGCACTCAAGCGTTGCTCAATCAGAAGATGAGGCCAAGGTTGTCCACTTTGTCTGTAAACATGATTAAATTCATTATCTGCATTCATTGCAAAATAAATATGATATTCTTCTGCTCCTTCGGGACCAAAACGAAAATCTTTGTAATTATCTGCCCACTTATAGAATCCTGAAGATAGCACTTGTGGAGTAATATCCAATACTGTACTCTGGCTATGCCATTCTGCTAAACTCCAAGCAGGATCTAATCCTGTATTTGTGTGGATATTACCAGCCACATTGCCATTTTGATTCAGCACATAAAACCCTTTTTGATAATGAGGATCAGCAATTAATTCCAGTCCTTGTGAAAAACTTAACCTGTATAAAAAGGTTAAAAAGACAATTAATAATAACTTTTTCATGACTTACCTATTTTATACAAAGATAAATATTTTTTAAATTTAAAAAGGTATTTAATTTTTTAATTTAAGTTTTTTTATACTCCAAAAATTGATTTAGAATTGCGAGTGGTAATGGAGGCTACTTCACCAATAGGAGTTTGTGTAATTTCTGCCACTTTTTTGCCAATAATTGGAATATATGCACTTTCGTTTCTTTTACCTCTATGCGGCACTGGGGTGAGAAATGGAGAATCCGTTTCCAATACAATATGCTCTACACCAACTTTTTTAACTATTTCAGGTAAATTAGAGTTTTTGAATGTTACAACTCCACCAATACCAAGAAAAAATCCTTTGTCTATAACTTTTTTCGCCTCTTCGTAAGAACCTGAGAAACAATGGAAAATACCATATTTATTAGGTTTTACGGCATTTACCACATCTAATGCAACTTGCATTGAACTCCGTGTATGAATCACAATGGGAAGATTGTTTTTATTTGCTAAATGTATTTGGTAAGCAAATGCTTCTTTTTGCTCTTTTTCAAATTTTTTATTTTCATCCCAATATAAATCTATTCCTATTTCTCCAATTGCAACAAACTTTCTTTGTTCCAATAGTTCATTAACAAAACTTATTCTTTTTTGCCAATCTTCTCTTACTGAGCCAGGGTGAAACCCTACCATTGGGAAAGCGATATTGTTATATTCATTTGTAAAGTTAAGCAGCGCATCTATTGTTTTATCATCTACATTGGGAACAAAGAGACGAGATACGCCCGCCTCTACTGCTCTACTTACAACATCTTTTCTATCATTGTCGAATTCCGGCAAAAACAAATGCGTATGCGTATCTGTCCACATTATTTTTTCTTTCTTGTTCGTGTAGTTTTAGCTTTTGATGAACTATTAGATATTTTTTCGGCTTTTTTCTCCGATTTCACTTTCTTTTCTGGCAATCCATTCACTACAAGCATAGCATCACCATATATGCCGAACCTGTATTTTTCTTTTATTGCCACATCATAAGCTTCCATTAATAATTCATATCCTGTAAATGCGGATACATTTATCATCATAAGTGAATAAGGAAAATGGAAATTGGTAATTAATGCCGTTGGAATTTTAGGCTTATAAGGAGGTTTGATAAATATGGTAGTCCATCCTTCAAAAGGATTAACTCTGTGAGTAGTGGTAACTGATGTTTCCAATGCACGTAATACAGTAGTCCCTACTGCAACCACATTTCTTTTATTATCTAATGTTTTATTTATCAAATTAGCAGTTTCCTCAGGTATAATAAGCTCTTCAGCATCAACTTTGTGTTTTGCCAAATCTTCTACTTGTATGTCTCTAAAATTTCCTATTCCTATATGAAGGGTTACATAAGCTCTTAGAATATCTTTTAGTTCGAATCTTTTTAATAATTCACGGGAAAAATGTCTTCCTGCCGTAGGTGCCGCCACAGAACCTATTTTTTTTGCATAAATTGTTTGATAGTGTTCCAAATCTTCCTCTATAACTTCCCGATCTATATATCCTTTGGGAATAGGTGCTTCACCTAATTCATAAAGTTTTTTCTTAAATTCTTCGTAAGTGCCGTCAAAATAAAAACGAAGTGTACGTCCTCGTGAAGTAGTATTATCGATTACTTCTGCAACAAGTTCGTCATTTTCTCCAAAAAACAATTTATTACCTATCCTTATCTTGCGGGCAGGATCAACCAATGTATCCCACATTTTATATTCGGGATTTAATTCTCTTAATAAAAATACTTCAACTTTTGCTCCTGTTTTTTCTTTGTAACCATATAATCGTGCAGGGAATACTCTTGTATCATTAAAAACAAACAAGTCATACGGATTGAAATAATCAATAATGTTTTTGAATACAGTATGCTCTATTTTCCCTGTTTTTTTATCCACAACCATAAGTCTGCTTTCATCGCGATGCTTTGGTGGAAAAGAAGGAATTAAATCCTTAGGTAATCTAAATCCGTACTTTGATAATTTCATAGTTTTAATGTTTTTTTAAGAATATTTATTTTCCAAATTAATTATTTTGTTCTGAAAATCTCCAATAGTCAGAGCATCATTTACCGTATATTCTCCTATGCATGTTCTTTTCAATTCTGTCATATAAGCACAACTTCTCAATTCTTTGCCTAAATCTCTTGCAATAGAACGAATATATGTACCTGCACTACATTTTATGCGAAAAGTAATATCTGGCAAATTAAATGCCAAAATATCCATTTCATAAATAATTATTTTTCGTGGTTCCAATTTTTTTTCTTTTCCTTTTCGTGCAAGTTGATAAGCTTTTTTACCATCTATCTTTATAGCAGAATATAAAGGAGGTTCTTGCATTATTTCTCCTATAAATTTTTCTTTTATCAACTGCTTTAGCTTACGCTCTGTAACATACTCTATATCACACTCTTTTACAACTTCTGTTTCTCTATCAAAAGATGGAGTTTCATTCCCAAAACGGAAAGTAGTAATATATTCTTTGGTTAGATTTTGATATTCCGACAGACTTTTTGTCATTTTACCTGTTGCTACAATTAGCAGACCTGTTGCCAAAGGGTCTAATGTGCCAGCATGTCCCACTTTCAACCTTTTCTTGTTTAATGCTCTAAATAATAAACTTCTTATTTTGTTTACAACATCAAAAGATGTCCAGTTTTGTTGTTTGTTAATTAAGATAATTTCGCCGTTTACAAACTCATCTAAATTCTTTACAAAATTGTTTTTATCTATCATTAAAAACTTTTTCCAGATTTATCATCCTAACAAAATGGCTATTATTCCTACAATAAAAGTATAAATAGCAAAATATATTAACTTACTATTTTTTACTATTTTTATCATCCACCTACAAGCAAAAACACCTGAAATAAATGCCGCTATAAATCCTACTATAAGCGGAGTGATACCTATGGTAGAATTAGTAATATCCCCTTTTGTTAAATCCAAAAAATTTTCTCCCAATACGGGTATTACTACCATAAGGAATGAAAATTTTGTAATCTTTTCTTTGTCAACACCTAAGAATAATCCTGTTGCAATGGTAGAACCCGAACGAGATATACCCGGTAATACTGCTATTGCTTGTGCTATACCTATGATAAAAGCAGATAAAAAATTTACATCTTTTGTTTTTTTAGGTCTATAAAAATATGTGATAGCCAGTAATACCGATGTTATTAAAAGCATGTATCCTACAAATGCAGTATTGTTACCCCCAAAAAGACTTTCTATTCTATCTTTGAAAAATAATCCGACAAAAGCAACGGGTATCATTGATACCGCTATTTTTAAAACATATATGGTTTCTTCATTCAATTTAAATGCAAATACCCCCTTTATCAAATCAACAATATCTTTCCAAAATACAAATAATATACTTAGAACTGTAGCTCCATGAACTACTATTGTAAAGATAAGGGTGCTTTCGGCGTTTACTCCAAATAATGATTTTGCAAGTTCTATATGTCCACTACTACTTACGGGTAAAAATTCCGTAAGTCCCTGAATAATACCTAATATAAATGCTTCTATTATACTCACTTAGTATCCGTTTTTTTATTTTTTTTCATTATGATATAAATAATAGACAAGTATGCAAAAAACATTACTAATGGGGCAATAACTACACGGCGAAAGCTGAAAATATCATAATTGAATACGTTAGGGTCTTTACTACCTCCTCCAGACACTAAAAACATTCCGATAATAACAAATAACACTGCTATTCCTATCCACTTTAATTTTTCTGGTGGCAAAGCAAAAAGTTCTTCGTCATTTAGCATAACTTTTTGTCCCGTATTTTTTTTATTTTTTTGTAAGTCTTTGTTTTGCTTCTTATTATCTTTCATATCTTAAAGTATTTGTTTATATATACAATTTATCTAATTTAGCTTTTAAGTATCTATTTAATGCAAAATATGTGGAAATTGTTGTTATTATTATTCCAATTACATACAAACCTATTATTAGAAAAAATATTGTATAGGTTTCATAGAAAAATTTAATATCAGGAAATTCTTTTTTTAGGTATAAAACTACACTTACAAGCATAATTCCTGATAAAGAAGCACTTATAATACCTTGTATGATTGCCGAAATAATAAACGGTTTACGAATGAACCCACGTGAAGCACCTATTAGCTTCATGGTATATATGATAAAACGTTTGGAATATACAGATAGTCTAATTGTGTTGCTAATAAGCGTTAGAGATATTAAGAACATAAGTAATGTAAATACAAGCAATATAAAGTTTATAGTTTTAATGTTTTCATTTACAATATGTACAAGATTTTTTTGATAATATATTTCTTGCACTTGAGGGTATTTTGAGAATATCTTTTCTATTTTTGCTATGCTGTCATTATTTGCATATTGGGCATATAGGTTTGCCTGTATAGAAGAAGATAATGGATTGTATCCCAGAAATTTAACAAAATCTTCGCCAAGTTGTTGTGCTAATTGTTTAGCTGCCTCATTTTTGGATACAAATTTTGTAGATTTTACATAGGGAGAGGCATCTAATTTTTTTTGTAAATAAATGATATCCGCTTCTTTTATATTTTGCTTGGGAATAATTGCAATGTTTATATTTTCTTTTACATAGTTAGATATTTTATGGGTATTTATTGTAAGAAAGCCTACAAGTCCCAGCAAAAACAAAACTAATGTTACACTTATAATAGTAGTAATGTAAGAATATGTAAGGCGTATAGAGGTTGAACTTGTTGCCATTTATCTCCAAAAATAAATATTTTGCAAATATACAATTAAATGTGTTAAATTATATCTTATTGCAACAAATAAAATTCATTTCTCTATTCTTTATTATCGGATTGTGGCACAATTATGTTTTGTTCTATTTGTTTAATTCCGTTTTCGGGCAGTTTCTTTTTAGTTGATAGTTGTGCTTTTTGTCTTATTTTATCTATTCTACCTATCAAATTTCCATTTCCTTCCGATAATTTCTTCACAGCACTATTGTATTTATCTACCGTGGCATTCAATGATCTACCAATATCACTCATATTATCTACAAAGCCCACAAATTTTTCGTAGAGTTTAAGAACTTCATTTACTATATATTCTATTTCCTTTTGTTGTGTTTCTTGTCTCCATATATAGCCTATTGTTTTGAGTACTGCCATAAGCGTAGTAGGAGTAACGAGCATTATACCTTTTTCAAAAGCTTCGTTAAATAAATTAATATCTTGTGATATTGCTATGGAAAAAGCGGATTCTACAGGGATAAACATTAGCACAAAGTCTAATTGATTTAGTTCATAAATTCTTTCATAATTCTTTTTTGATAAATTCTTTATATGCTCTTTTATACTTTTATATACTGCTTTTGCGGCTTTTTCCTGTGCTTCTTTATCCTCTGCTGCAAACCAATCAGTAAGAGAGTTTAGAGTAACTTTTGAGTCTATCACTATTGCTTTATTATCAGGTAGATATACAACAAAATCTGGCTGCACAGTTTGCTTATTACTACTGCCTTCGGTGGCATCGTAACTTGCTTGTGCTTCATAAGTTACACCTTTTTGCAAACCAGCTCGTTCTAGTAATAATTCTACCTGCATTTCGCCCCAGTTGCCTTGTATCTTTGTTTGACCTTTGAGGGCAGTTGCAAGATTTTCGGCTTCTTTGCTCATATTATTGCTTAATTCGGCAAGCATTTTTATTTGCGTTTCTAATGAACTAAAATATTGTGTTTCTTTGGAATGCTTGTTTTCTACGGTTTTTTTGAAGTCTTCAATTTTTTCTTTAAGTGGTTTTAAAAGGTCTTCTAATTTCGTTTTATTTGTTTCGGTAATTTCGCTTTTGCTTCTATCTAATATTTTTTGTGTAATATTTTCAATTTCAGTTTTTATTATATTTTTTTCTTCTTCCAATCTTTCTTTTATTGCTTGTAATTCTTTTTGCAAACTGTTATTTTTTTCTTCTTCTTTTGCTAATAAATTTTTGGTTTTACTTAATTCTTCTAATAAATTATCTTTTTCGGTTTTTAATGAATTGTGTTCTGATTGCAGTTTGTTAAAATTTTCTTTTTCATTGTCCAAGCTACTTTGAGTTGCGGCAAGTTCAGTTTGTGCATTTAATAATTTTTGTTCCCATTCGGTTAGTTTTTGTTGTCGTGTATCTTGTACTTTTAATTGTTCTTCATACAATGCTTTTACCTTTTCAAGTTCTGCAGTCAGATTTTCTTTTTCTGAATGCAAGGATTTGTTTTGTTTAATAAATGTAAACATTGCTACAATGGCAGCCAATGTGATAACAGATAATACAAATACAATGATTAATTCCATAATAAAAATTTTTACACAAAGATAGCAATTTTTTGCCAACTGACAAAAAATATTTTACACTTTATTGCCAGATTCTAAATTCTACATTATTAAAAATAAGGTTTTAAGGCCTCTATCAATTCTTTGGGT
>CAYQWX010000062.1:0-12056 GCA_964421355.1 uncultured Bacteroidales bacterium | reverse complement strand
TACGCTTCTTTCCAAGGCTATTTCCCAAACCTTAGCCGTTTTTTCCTTTAAGTCGTCATTTTTTATCCAGTCCAGTTCTTCTTTCCAAAGTTCCAAAAAAATTACTTATGACCCCACAACTCTAATTATCTTAAAAACTCTCCACTATAAATTTTAAGTAACTTTGCCTTAAAAAATTATATGATTTATTTTGCTCACTCTTCGGCTCTATGGTTTTTACCTTTATCTATATTACCCATACTTATACACTTAATAAATTTACATAGACACAAAAAGATATATTTTAGTAATGTTGCACTTATTAAACAAATAGAAAAAGAAACTCGGAATATTCGCAAAATTAAAGATTGGTTGTTACTTACCATTCGCACATTAGTTATAATATTTATAATACTTGCATTTGCAACTCCCAAAATAAAACACACCAAACAAGAAAAAAAATTTGCAACAAACAATACCGTTGCCATATATATAGATAACTCTTTTAGCATGTCATTGCAAAACTCTAACGGCACACTACTTGAAATAGCAACAAACAATGCATTAAAAATAGTATCAGAACTTTTTCAAAATTACAATTTCCATTTAATTACAAATTCAGGATATTATGAAAACCTAAATCTTAAAGAACTCACACAAAAACTTACAAACATTCATTACAGCGGAGAAATTTTCACATTTAAAGAATTACAAAATTATTTATCACAAAAACAAATACACAAAGTCCTTATATTTAGCGACCTGCAAGCATCTTTCCTTTCTACAAACTTTTTGCAAAAAGACAGCACTACAAGTTATTACTTTTTCCCAGTATATCCTTCAACCACAGCAAATTTATCATTAGACACTTGCTTCCTTGAAAATCCTAATAATCTACCTCAAAACAAATTAATCTTCACCATTACCAACTATTCTAGACACGATGCAGCATCAGTTCCAGTTACACTTAATATCAACGGGAAAATGAAAAATATCACAAATGTATCGGTAGAAGCAAACGACAGAACCACAGATACCATTCCTTTTTCTTATAGCGGAACTTCCCGTTTTTTAAAAGGGACATTGTCAATAAACGATTATCCTACCACATTTGACAACAAGTTATATTTTACATACCAGGTAGCCAATGAACACAAAATCCTAATAATAAGCAACAATAATAAAAATATTTTCCCTTATTTCCAATCCGCTTTTTCGAATATAGATGACAAAAACAAAACAAAAATACAAGTAATAAATATAAATCAAATTGGCACAGTAAATTTGAAAGATTTTGATGTAATAGTGTTAGATAAAATTGAAGAATATCCATCAGAATTTGAAGACAAAATATTAGAAACACTAAAAAACGGCACATCAGTAATATTTCTGCCCGACTTTTCTAAAACCACTACCTCAGCCAATTTATTAAAAACCATCACTGGACAAAAAATAAGTAAAATAGATACAGGTAATTTCTACATAAACAAAATAGAAACAAATAATCCTTTGTATAAAAATGCAATACTTAACACAACAAAAAATACAGAATTACCTATACTTAAAAAATTATTCATTATTAGTAATATCTCTTCCAAGGGTAACACTATAATATCAACAGAAGATGGCTATCCCGTCTTGCAAAATTTCACAATATCAAATGGACATTTTTACTTTTTCAACTTTGATTATTCCGTAAACAAAGACTTTGCAACTTCACCATTGTTTTTTGTAGCAATTTACAGAATCACCACTTCCGGACATTTTATAGACAATCTTTACTACTACTGCAATTCCCCCACCTCATTTGTTGTATCTGCAAATCTCGACAATGATAAAATGCTAAAACTTGTAAACACAACAAACAATGCAGAAAAAATACCATATCAACTACGAACAGGAGAAACAACAAAAATAGTATTAAACAAAGAGGATATTGCATCACCTGGCTTTTATAAAATAATAGCAGATACAGCCACAATATCCTTGTTGGCATTTAATTACAACAGGGTAGAAAATAATTTCAAATACACAACAGTAAAACAATTAAAATCTTTAAGCAATAAAATAAATCTAAACATATATAACTCCGAAACTATTAAAAATGGAAATATAGAGGAAATTAACGACAAAGACCTTACCTTTTGGATGATTATTATTGTGCTTATATTATTAACTACCGAAACATTATTATTAAAATTTTATAAAAAATGAAAATTACATTTTTAGGCACAGGTACATCACAAGGTATTCCCGTTATTGGTTGTACTTGTCCAACTTGTCGTTCCACCTACTACAAAGATAAACGCCTGCGAAGTTCTATACTGATAGAAGAAAAAAATACACATATAGTAATTGACGCAGGACCAGATTTCCGCCAACAAATGCTTACACACCAAGTAAATAAATTAGATGCCATATTACTTACACACGAACATATTGACCACACGGGAGGACTAGACGACATAAGGTCATACAACTATCTACAAAAACAATATATGTCTATATACTGTGAAAAACGCGTTGAAGAATCACTAAAAAAAGAATACTTCTATGTATTTGAAAATCATAACTATCCCGGCATTCCGAAATTTAACATTATAGAAATAGATGAAACACCATTTTATATAAACAATATAAAAATAATACCTATACGCATTTTACATAAAGAGCTCCCGATACTTGGTTTTCGTATAAATAATTTTGCTTATATCACAGATGGCAAAACTATTCCTGAAAAAGAATATGACAAACTCAAAGGTCTTGATATATTAGTAATAAATGCTCTGCGTAAAAAAGACCACCATTCACATTTCACATTAGAAGAAGCATTAATGGAAATAGAAAAAATATCTCCACACCAAGCATATATAACCCACATATCCCATCTAATGGGAACTCACAAAGAAAATGAAAAACTATTGCCTAGAAACGTTAAGTTTGCTTACGACGGATTAAAAATTATTGTATAAATTTACATACCTTAAACAACTATTTAAACTAAACAATAGTCTATAAATAAAACAGTGAATGGATAAAACCTTAAAAGAAATAATAGAAGGTTGTAAAAAAAATAAATTAAAGTATCAAAAGATGCTCTATAATCTATATAAAGATAAAATGTTTGCAATATGTTTAAGGTATGCAAAAACGGAAGAAGAAGCTGAAGATGTTTTTCAAGATGCATTTGTTAAAGTTTTCAAAAACATAGAGCAATTTAACAATAAAGGCAGTTTTGATGGCTGGATAAGAAGAATATTTGTAAATACGGCAATTACAAATTATAGATTGAATAAAAAACGTTATTACAGCGATGAATTGGAAGTTGCAGATTATAAGAAACAGTCAAGTTATTGGGATCTGGAAGAAATAGAATTTACTATGGAAGAACTTTTGAATGTAATAAAAGAACTACCACTTGGATACAGAACAGTTTTCAATCTGTATGCAATAGAAGGCTACAAACATAAAGAAATAGCCGAAATGTTAGACATTGACATAAACACTTCTAAATCACAATATTCAAGAGCTAAAAAAATTTTACAAGAAAAACTCAAACAATTGGCTAAAATAAGAATAAAAAAATGAAGCCATCTATAGAAAAAATATTTGAACCGTTAAAAGATGCTAAAATAAATGCACCTTCTCATCTGTGGAATAATATTCAAGATGAAATGATAGTGCATAATGCATCTCAAAACATACAACACTCGGGAAAATCTCCTTCTAATAAATTATGGCACAAAATACAGAACAAACTACTATTACACAACTTCTTACACTTTTCTCGTAGCACTTTTAATATTTATTATTTCATTTTACTTCTATTGGGAATATATACAGGTATTTATTTAGCCAACAATAAATCAAATACTACAAAAACTCAAACAAAACTATCTAAACAAATAACAATAGTAGCATCAAGAGCAAAAACATGCCATAAAACAAATGACAAAACATCAAAAGCATACACAAAACAGCCACTAATTACTAAAAATGACATTCTAACATCAAAGCATGCTAAACACAAAAACAAGGTATATAAAACTAAGAAAACACATCAAACAAATAAACATTACGGAGATATTACAACTCACAAAAAAGGAGTAATAAATTATGACTACAATAATAATAATGACAACATTACCTTCAATACAACAAAAACAATATCACACAAGACATTAAGCAACCCTATAGACACATTCATTGTATATGATACCATTACTTATTTTGATACCATAAAGGTATTACAATCAGTTCCACAAAAAGACTTAATTTTTGACCATGGCAGCATAGGATACTATTCTTATGGAGGCTTTTTAATGTCCTCCGTTTCTTCCTCTACAGAAGCTAATGGGAAACTGGCAGAACAAAATGATAAAGCAACCACAGCACAAGGTATGTATGCAGTAATGATAGAAGGTAAATTAAAAATAGCTAAAAAACTATATTTCGGAACAGGTATAGGATTTTCTCAATACTTCGAAAAATTTGAATATAAATATACGGAACAAAAGGTTGACACCCATTATGTTTATCACCAATACGAAACAACAAATTATATGTATAGTCAGCATAACTATATAAAATATGACACAAACCGCACAACTTATACACTTACATATAGTAGTGATTCATCCGAGGTGCTGGATACAGTATGGAACTATCAGATAGATACCATTATCTTCTCTGTAACCGATAGCACATTAATCACTCAAAAAGACAGTCAATTGGTAGCAGTGATAGACACTACAAAAGAAACTGAATTCTATCATTACATAAATCATTATAGCTATGTGCAAATACCTATTTTCTTCACATACTCATACAAAATCAATAGTAATTGGGACATAAATCTTACTGGTGGAGTAATTGCCAATTTACTTGTAAATGCCAAAGGTTACGGCATTAGTTTAGGAGATATTTATCAGCCTGTAGCATTAAATGAATTACCATTACTTAAAATGTATTTTAACTATTGTGGAAGTATTGGTGCAAGCTACCACCTAAATAAACATTTTTCTCTCAACACTGACCTATATTACGGAGGAACAATTGGCAATATATTCAAAAACACTTACGAATTAAATAAAAAATTTAATTTTGCAGGCTTAAAAGCAGGTATATCTTACGGATTTTAAAAGATAAATTATGAAAAAAGAATTGTTAATATCAGTAATATTTTTACTTATCGGAATAAATGCATCTTATTCACAAAGTAATGGTAATGTGAACATGAAAGTGGAAGAACAACAACAAGCTCATTATACAGGTGGGGACAACGCATTTTATAAATATGTTTACTCACACTTAGCTTATCCAACCTGTGTAAAAGGGAAATATATAAATGACAACGTTTCCATATCGTTTGATGTGATGCCTGATAGCACGCTTCAAAACTTTGTTGTTCTTAAAGATGTAGAATGCAATATTGCTCAAACTATAATAGACATTATTCGCCCACTAAAATTTGCTCCTTCTATTCAGAATGGGACAAAAGTAAAAGAAAACGTGATGTACAGTTTCCCTATACGAATAAAAAACTAAAGCATTATAAAAAGTTTATATTCTCTTCTTCCATTATTTTTTCACAATAGTGGCATTTTAGTGCCATCTTTCCATCTTTTTCCTCAACGGAAAAACGTGTAGTTACATCTTCGTGATTAGTAACACATTTAGGATTAAAGCATTTGGCAATTCCCGATATTTCATTTGGCAACTGTACCGTTTTCTTTTCTACTACTTGATAATCTTTTATTATATTAAGTTGGGCTTCAGGTGCAATAAGTGCTATACGATTTATTTCGTCCTTTTCAAAAAATTTGTCAGCTATTTTTATAATTGCTTTACTTCCTAATTTTTTACTTTCAAGATTAGTACCAAAGGTAATAGGAGTTTCTATCGTATAAAGTTTAAGTATATCTATAACTTTAAATAATTTTGATGCAGGAATATGATCTATCACTGTACCATTTTTTATTGCACTTACTTTTAGTTCTTTTTTATCTTTCATAATGTCGGTGTTTTTATATTGTTCCTAATATTAAAGATATTATTGCTTGTCTAACATATACTCCATTACGAGCTTGTTGAAAATAATATGCTTTAGGATTTGGATCTACATCTGTATCTATCTCATTTACACGAGGTAGTGGATGTAAAATTTTGAGATTTACCTTCGTGTTTTCTAACATATTGTTTTTCAGCACATAATAATTTTTAACTTTTTCATATTCTATTGGGTCGGAAAAACGTTCTTTTTGAATACGGGTCATGTATATTATATCGCTATAAGGAATGGTATCATATATATTTTCATGCTCATAAAAAGAGATATTATTTTTTTTCAAAAATAGTTTGTATTCTTCGGGCAATTTTAAGGTAGGAGGAGACACCAAATTAAAAGTAGGATTAAAATGAGAAAGAGCCAATATCAATGAATGTACAGTACGTCCGTATTTTAAATCTCCTACAAGAGTAATAGTTAAATTTTCCAAAGTACCTTGTGTTTTTTGAATAGAATACATATCCAATAATGTTTGTGTAGGATGTTGATTTGCTCCGTCTCCTGCATTTACAATAGGGACAGGAGACACTTCACTTGCATATCGTGCTGTCCCTTCCAAAGGATGCCTCATCACTATTAAATCAGAATAGTTTGATACCGTAAGAATAGTATCTTTGAATGATTCACCTTTCTTTACACTGGAAGTACTGGAATCGGTAAACCCTATTATTTTCCCTCCCAGTTTGTTTACTGCACTTTCAAAACTTAAACGCGTACGAGTAGAAGGTTCAAAAAACAGGGTTGCAACTACTCTACCCTTTAGAATATTCCTGATAGGTTTTCTCTCAAATTCTTCTGCTACTTTGAGTAGCATAAGATAATCAGCCTTGCTGTAATCTTGAATTGAAACAAGGCTTTTACCTAAAAATACATTATTGTCCATTACTTATATGGTTTTTATAAATTTAACCTTAATATTAAATCGCGTAAGATTCTCCAGAAATGATTTATCTTGATATGGTAGTATTATAGTTACCTCACAGGCATCAGTCATTTTTATATCAAAATGCTCTATTTTATTTTTTTTCAAAAGAGACAAAATATCTCCCATTTGAGAATAATCAAAAAACAGCTTGTAATAATCCATTACTTCTTTTTCCACTATTTCTGCGTGCCCCAGTGCATCGCAAGTAGCTTGTTTGTAAGCATTTATCAACCCACCCACACCAAGCTTTACTCCTCCAAAATAACGTACTACTACTATCCCCACATTGGTAATATCAAAAGAATGTAGTTGTCCTAATATCGGTTTCCCCGCAGTTCCCGAAGGTTCGCCATCATCATTGTAACGTTCCAACACTTCTATAGTACCAATTCTAAATGCATAACAATGATGACGGGCATCATGATATTCACTTCTAATGGAATTAAGTTGTTTCTTAAATTCTTCTTCTGATAAAACGGGAAAGGCTATTGCTATAAATTTACTTCCTTTATCTTTATAAAGCCCTTTAACAGGGGATTTTATGGTTTTGTATTTAAGCAAATTATTTCCGGCTTGTTTCGTTACACCGGAGTGCAAATATAAATTAAAGTTTTTATCTAATTATTGAAAATACTATTATTTTTTCATTATTATTGTCAAGCCGTCTCTTACAGGTAATATAAAGCTTTTTATTCTGGTATCATTGCTTACCATTTTATTAAATTCACGCAAGTGTTTTGTTTTTTTATCAGTAGCATTATCATCTAATATTTTGCCACTCCAGAGAGTATTATCGGCAAGTATTATCCCATCTTCAGCCAAATATGGTAAAGATGTTTCAAAATAATGAATATATTCATCTTTTTCTCCGTCAATAAATATAAAATCAAACAGAAGAGGATTATTATCCACAAAGGGTTTTACATCTGAATTGACAAGTTTTATTTTTTTCGACAAATTCGCCTTATCCACAAACCTTTTTGCTATCTCCAAATATTCATCATTAGTGTCCAAAGAATATATTGTAGCATCTTCATCTATCACATTTGCCATAGCAATAGCGGAATACCCTGTAAAAGTTCCTATTTCCAATATTTTTTTAGGTCTCTTTATATTACAAAAAAATTGCAGTATTCGGGCTTGTATTTTTCCAGAAAGCATTCGGGAATTTACTGTATTCCAATATGTAAAACGCTCTATCTCACACAGCATCTCATCTCCTGGCAAATGAGATATATGTTCCTCAATATATCTATATATATGTGGATTATCAATAGCAAACAGCATAAATTATATTATTCTTGGGTAAACACTATTCCGCTTTTTTTATGCACATCTCCGTTATTATCTACATACTTCAACACATATACATAAAAATCGGTTTTTACATAATTCCCACTGTTGTCTTTTCCATCCCAACCTATTTCCGGATTTGTAGTTTCAAAAATTTTTTCTCCCCAACGATTAAACACTGCAAAATAATATCCTGCTTTTTTTATAAATAATGTTGTTGGCTTAAAAACAGAATTGATAGTATCGCTTGTAATACGAGGGACAAAAGCATTTGGCAAAAACACTCTGGAAAATTCCTGTACACACACTTTGTTTGACTGTGAATAATAAATATGGTCTGCATATTGAGAAGGTGCTTTTTCCTTAAATTTCACATAAAAACAGATTTTGCCTTCATAAAATTTACTTCTAAAATCATAAGTAGAAAGATCCTGATACATATCGGCAGCAGTTACATCACTTTTATATATAATTTGTGGTAGATAATTATCAAATTGTCTAAATACATAAGTAGAATCTACTCCTGATTCCCAATCCATATAAACATTCCATTGCAAAAAGAACTGTAAATCTTCCAATGTTTGTATTTGCATAACTATATTGGAAGCTTCGTTCGATGCTAAAATAGCATTTCCACAACTATTATACACCCATGCTTTGTATCTATATTGGACATTATCCGCAGTATTATCAATTATTTTATACTCTTTTTTACCATTTTTAAGTGTAATTGTAGCAACCTTTTTATACTGACCATCATCTTCTCCATATCTTTTCCTATACAATGCTATTTTATTTGACCCATCGGTGTTTTCATCCGCCAACACAGTTACTTCTATCCTGTTTTCGCCAATAGTACTTACATTCGCAATCTTTATATACGAAGGTACATTAGGAATATCAACCAAAAAACAAGGACGATTGGATGAAGAAGTAAAACCATTGTCTCCCAAAGCTTTTACTATATAACAATAATTTACCCCATCTTGCAAATCTTCATCTATATAAGTGTGCTCATTAGAGGATACCGTAGCAATATATTGAAATTGACCAGTAGGAGAATCTTTTCTATAAATGCGGTATTCTTGCACACCCGACCAACCGATATAAGGAGACCATGACAATTTTATTTTCACAGAACAACCGTCATCTTGCTCATAAGGAAAAGCATAAATAGTATAATGAGGTGGAGTCATCAGACTCACATTATTAGAATAGTCAAATGCCGCAATGCGGTACCCCTCAGAATAATACCCAGCCTTTGCAGTATGATCAAGATACAGAGTTGTATATTTCCCCAATACTGTATCTTTAAGCACCCATATTACATTATCCCCCACAGAAGAATCGGCATAAATGTAATATCCTGCCACATCGGAAGAATCACTTGGTTCCCACCCTATATACACATTACCAGAAATATTTGATATATCCACACTTACACTATCCAACACAGGCGGATCTGGTGCCCAAATGTCTTGTGCAGACACACTAATAACAATAAAAAATAAAACTATATGTATAAAACTTTTTAACATTTCCCTGCAACAACAGTTAGCATATTTTCCACATTCAAATATTTCCTTGCTATATTCATAATTTCTTCCTGTGCAACACCATTTAATTCTTTCAAAAACTCATCATAATATAAAAAGTCTAATCCAAAAGACCGCATGGAGGCAAATACAGAGGCTTGTTCAAATACTCCGTCAAAAAGCGACAACAAAGATCCTCTTAAATAATTTTTAACCAAATCAAGTTCCTCTTTACTCACAAGTTCATTATGCAACCGCAATATTTCTTTTTCTACTTCCTTCTGATAATCTACAACAAATTCATTACCCACATCAGCCCTTATTTTAAACAATGAATGATTGATATAACTTATAAGTGAGGAATATACTCCATATGTATAACCTTTATCTTCTCTTATATTTTTACTTAATCTTGAACCAAAATATCCACCTAATATAGTATTAACAATCATTAATTTCTTAAAGTCTTTATGAGTTTTAGAAATAGTAATGTTTCCTGCAACAATAGATGATTGTTCTGCATTATTTTTTTCAAAACATTTATAAGACTTATTTTTAGTAAATAAAGGTTGCTTGATTGTAGATTTATTTTTTTTGAAAGGCAATCGTGATAACATCTTGTTTATGCGTTTTACATGTTCTGAAGAATAATCTCCGGATAAAACTATTGTCATCGGTGTTGTAAAAAACCATTCATTGAAAAAATTTTGAACCTGCTTCACCTCTATAGTCTCAAAATCCGAATGTTCCATCATTTTAACATATCCATCAGGATATACATTTCTATAAAATTCGCGAATTGCAATAAAATCCGTTTTTTCCGAATTTATTAAGAACGATGTTTTTTGTCTCTCCACCTCATTATCAAACTCTTTACCTCCATATTGGGTTTCAAGCAGCATCTCTTCCAACAAATCAAAAGCAGCATCTGTAAATTTAGTAACAGAAAATAACTTTATATGGGTAAAATCATTCTCTACTGTGGCAGATATTATTAAACCATAGTTATCAATAATTTCAGCAATTTCATCGGAAGAATGAGATGAAGTTTGTTTTCCAAACAGCTTGGAAGCTAAAATTGCAACAAGAGATGTGGACGCATTACGTTTTCCTGTAGGAAAAACTATTTCAAGTTTTACAATGGGATTCTTATCAGAATGTAATCCCCAATATTCATAATTAGCGGCAACCCCTAATTTATTAGGGTATATATACGAAAACTTTTGTATAGGATGTAATTCGGGAGCTTTTGTTCTATCTATTGGCATTTTTATTTTTTTTGCAAAGTTATTATTTATTTACGAAAAATTTTCAATATTATTATACCCCTGAAAGATTTATAAAAAATAAATTGTTTTTTTGTAATATTAAAAATACAAATAACTATGAAAGCAATATCTTTAAATTCTATAATCCCTGTAAGGATAGAGCCCAATCATCGTAGTGAAATGGTAACTCAAATCCTTTTTGGCGAAACATTTTCCATAGAAGAAACACACAAAGATTGGGTAAAAATAATAGCTGATTTCGATGGATACAAAGGCTGGGTAGAACAAAAATCAATTTTCATAATAGAAGACGAAACGGAATACAAAAAAATAATAAACAGCGAAAAATACATTCCAGTAAATGCCATAAATGTTATAAGGAACAACTCTACACGGGAAAACATGCACATTCCATCAGGATGTACTCTTCCTAATTTTGACAAAAGCGATTCCTCTTTTATTTTATTCGGAGACTATTATTATTTCTACGGAGATATTATTGAAGTGGAATTTGTATATGACAATAAAAAAATATTAAAAACCGTAGCTAAAAAATTCTTGAATACTCCTTATTTATGGGGGGGACGCACTATGTGGGGGATAGACTGTTCAGGATTTGCTCAAATAGTTTACAAAATAATGGGGCTTGCTATACCTCGCGATGCAAAAGACCAAGCAGAAATAGGTTTGGAAATAATATCTCATAGAGATATACAACCAGGTGATCTGGCTTTTTTTGGTGACGAAGACAAAATAACACATGTGGGAATATTGTTAGATATGGATACAATAATTCATGCTTCGGGAAAGGTAAGAATAGATAAATTTGATGAACAAGGAATCTTTGATAAAGCAAATAATAAATATACTCACAAACTAAAAAAAATAAAACGGATATTGTAAAGTCATTTTAATCTTCAAATATTCAATATCTTAAAAATAAAAACTTTTTATTATACCGTTAAGGTAAAGTGTTACTTTTTTATCTT
>CAYQWX010000061.1:0-12309 GCA_964421355.1 uncultured Bacteroidales bacterium | reverse complement strand
CCCACGACCTGCTGATTACAAATCAGCTGCTCTGACCAACTGAGCTACACCAGCACTTTTATTAGAACTCAAAATTCGGGTTGCAAAGGTAAGTTTTTTATTTTAATCACAAACCACTTTTCTTAATTTTTTTCTAAAAATTTTCATCATTTACGATTTTTATACTTTTCCAATTGTTTTTCTAATGCAGAAGCAGCTAAATCTACACTTTCTTCAAAACTTTTTGCTTGTTTTTTTGCAAATAAGTCATATCCAGGCACTTCTAATCTAATTTCTGCAATTTTATTTTCTCCTGTAATAGACTTATCTAATCGCAAAATTATATCTGCTCCTAAAACATCATTCGAACGTTTGGTCAATTTTCCTATTTTCTTTTCTACAAATTCTACTAATTTCTTGTCTGCATCAAAATGCACTGTGTCAATTTTAATATTCATAATAAACCTCCTTTTATTTTTTACAAAGTTAAAAAAAATTATTTATTCTCCCTCGGATGGGATTTATTATATGCCTTTTTTAATTTTTCTATTGTATTATGTGTGTAAATTTGAGTTGCTGCTAAATTTGCATGTCCCAATATCTCTTTTATTGCATTTATATCTGCTCCCTTATTTAATAAATGGGTTGCAAAAGTATGACGCAATACATGTGGACTTCTCTTGGTCATAGTAGTAACTATACTCAAATAAGAATTAACCTTCCTATATACAAACTTGGGATATATTTTGTTCCCTTTATCGGTTAGGAAAATATAATGATTTGCATTATTTATATTAAAGTGTTCTTTTGTTTTTTTAATATACATACCTAAAAAAGCCAAAAAGTTACTTGTTAACGGTATTTGTCTTTCTTTATTGCGTTTCCCTATCACTTTAACATACCCACCTAAAAAATCAATATCATTTACTTTTACATTGATTAATTCTGATAAACGCATACCTGTATAATATAACATCAACAAAATAGCCTTATCTCTCAATTCCAAATAATTATTCTCTACATTATCTATAACCTGTTCAAAAAGCATATCCATTTCTTTTTCAGGGATGAATGTGGGAAGTTTCTTTTCTATCTTCAAGGAGTGAATATTAGCGACAGGATTATTTTTAATTTCTTTTTTTACATATAAGTATTTATAAAAGGTACGCAAAGAAGCAATTTTCCTGTTTATAGAAGATGGTAATAATCCTTTATCCTCATATAAAAAAAATATCCACTCACGAATATGAGTGGAATTAATATTTTTTATATTTATAGAAAATTTTTCTTCTATAAATTGTTGAAATTGATATATGTCTTTTTTATAAGAAGTCAATGTGTTGTAAGAATACCGCTTCTCCCATTGCAAATATTCTATAAAACTTTCCAAATATTTCATAAAAGGCTATCATTGAGCCATATCTCTTAACTTTTGGATATGTTTAGCTTTTAGAAGTTGTTGCCTTCTTTTAACCGAAGGTTTAATATACTCTTTTCTTCCTCTAAACTCTTTTAATATACCCACTTTTTCAAATTTCCTTTTGTACCTTTTTATGGCTCTTTCTATTATTTCGTCTTCTCCTACTTTTACTACAATCATGTTACTACTCTTTTTAATTTTTGAGGTTGCAAAATTAATACTTTTTTTTATAACTAATAACCTTTTTATATTTTTTTGAAAAAGTAATTCAATGAAAAAATCTTTTACATATTTTTACTTACTTTTGTTGAACAAAATATGTAATTGAATAAATGAATATTTATAAAAAAATACTATTGATATTATTACTTTCTTTATTTATAACTTTTTTATCCAGAGCATCTTTCGTAGATTCTTTATTAAATGGTAAATCTGATACTACACAAATAAGAATCTTAGAAAATTTGATAAATAGGTCAGATTCTTTACCTATAAGGATATATGCTAGGGATAAGTTAATAAGTCTATATAGCAAAACTCAAAACAAGCACAAGTGGTTCTTCGCATACTTATCACAAATAGATGATTATAAAAATATAGATTTTTCTAAAGTTATTAAAACTGGGAATTTTTTGGAAAATGAATTAAAAAAGGAAAAAAACGACACATTACTAAGTGAATTATATAAAAAATTAGGAATTTTATACGAACAGAAAAATAATTATGAAAAAGCCGGCCTGTATTATTTAAAATCTTTGAAATTAAAACGAAAATTAAATGATTACAAAGGAATTGCTTCTGCTTTAAATAGTTTAGGACTCATATATTATTATCAAGGAAATTACAAACTGGCATTAAAAAATTACAAGGAAGCATTGAAATATATAAAAAAAGTTAGGTTTAAGCCTGGAATATTAAGCATATTAAACAATATGGGGAATATTTATTTATATGAGCATAAACTTGATACTGCAATATCCGTATATAATAAAGCTTTAAAAATAGAGAACGAATTAAAAGACAAACACGGTTTATCTGGAACGTACAACAATTTAGCAATAATATATCAAAAACAAAAAAAATACAATAAAGCCTTACTTTATTTTAATCAAGTATTACAAATCAAAAAAGAAATAAATGACACCTATGGTATAACTTTTTCATACATAAATATTGCATCTCTTCTTATTGAGAAAAAACAATATAATCAAGCTCTTATGTATCTAAACAAAGCGAAAAAAATAGCAAAAGACAAAGGTTATCTGGAATTATTAAAAAATATTTATAATAATTATGCAATAATATATAGCAACTTAAACGACTACAAAAAGGCTTTTGAATATAAAAACAAATTTGTTGAAATAAAAGACTCTTTGATAAATGAAAAAATGCAAGAACAATTAATGGCCTTACAAACAAAATATGAAACAGAACAAAAAGAACAACAAATAGCATTACAAAAAGCCAAACTGGAAAAAATAGAAGCCCAAAATAAGCAACAAGAACTAAAATTAGCAAAAGAACGACTTCTGAGAATTGTTTTTAGCATTGGATTCCTAATTTTAGTTGTAGGTATTATATTTGTATATAACAACTATAGACAGAAACGAAAATTGTCAGAAGAACTTTCTCGCCAAAATTACGTAATCCAACACAAAAATAAGCGGTTAAATGAACTTATAGAAGAAATTGAAGAACAAAGGGCTCAATTAGAAATAATACACAACGAGTTATCAGAGAGCATAGACTATGCAAAAAGACTGCAAGCCAGCATCTTACCTGATTTTAATATTCTATCAAAAAATCTCACAGACTTTTTTGTTTTATTCAAACCCAAAGATAAAGTAAGTGGAGATTTTTTCTGGTGGACACATTTTGATGCACATACAATAATTAGTGTAGCAGATTGCACGGGACACGGTGTTCCCGGAGCATTTATGAGTATGCTTGGAATGAGTTTCTTAAGAGAAATAGTAGAAAAAGAACAAATAATAAATCCTGATAAAATCTTAAATAAATTAAGAGAAGAAATAATTAAGGCACTGAAACAAAGAGGTATAGAAGGAGAACAAAAGGACGGTATGGACATGACTATTGTTGCAATAAATCACAACACAAATGAAATAGAATTTGCAGGAGCAAATAATCCTATATATTTATTAAGAAACAATCCTTTAACTGATATAAACAACATAACAACAAAAATAAAAACATTAACAAAAGAAGAAGGCATATATAAATACTTTTATGAATTTAAACCAGATAAAATGCCTGTTGCAATATATGAAAAAATGGATAGTTTCTCCGCTCACAAGATAAAAACAGAAAAAACAGATATAATATATCTTTTTTCTGACGGATATGCCGACCAATTTGGCGGAACAAACAATAAAAAATTCAAAAGCAAAAACTTTAAAGAACTTATTATAAAAATAGCAGATCTTCCTATGACATCACAAAAAGAGATATTGGATAAAACATTAGAAGAGTGGAAAAACGGGTACCCTCAAACAGATGATATTACAGTAATGGGAATTAAAATATAAACTCCTAAGAACATTAATTATCACTTAAATCTATAACTTTGCAACAACACACAAAAAACAATTATGATAAATTATCACACTCATACTCTGGCAAATGGATTAAAGGTAATATTACACAAAGACCAAACCACACCATTAGTATCATTAAACATTTTATATAATGTTGGCTCCAAACACGAAAAAGAAAACTTAACTGGATTTGCCCATTTATTTGAACACTTAATGTTTGGAGGCTCAATACATATTCCAGACTATGATACACCACTGGAAAAAGCAGGGGGAGAAAATAATGCTTTTACTAATCAAGATTTCACCAATTATTATCTAACTATACCCGCTATAAATTTAGAAACAGCACTATGGCTGGAATCGGATAGAATGTTAAGTTTAGCTTTCACTCAACATAGTTTAGATGTTCAGAAAAAAGTAGTAATCGAAGAATTTAAAGAACGTTATCTAAACAAGCCTTATGGCGATATATATCACATTTTCTATGATATGATATTCAAAACACATCCATACAAATGGCCTACAATAGGTAAAACTCCAGAACATATTGAAAAAGCAACCCTTGACAATGTAAAAGATTTTTTCTTTTCACATTATGCACCCAACAATGCTATATTAACATTAGCAGGAAATATAGACTACAAAAAAACATTAGATTTAATAGAAAAATGGTTTGGAGATATACCTCGTCGTGACATAGCACACAACCCAATATCCAAAGAGCCACCACAAGAAAAAGAAAGAAGAAAAACAGTATATAAAAACGTTCCCTTTTCAAAAATCATTATAGGATACCACATGCCTGCACGCACACACAAAGATTATTATGTATATGATTTACTAAGCGACATATTAGCAAATGGCAGATCTGCCCGTTTTTTCAAAAATCTGATAAAACCTAATACTTTATTTACCAAAGCAGATGCCTATATCTCAGGAAATATAGACACAGGAATTTTTTATATTGATACTTTACTCAAAAAAGAAGCAGATCCTCAAGAAGCAGAAAAAAACATATATAAAGAATTAGAAAAAATCATAAATGGAAATATCTCCGAAGAGGAAATAAATAGAATGAAAAACAAATACGAAGTATCTTATGCTTTTGAAATGTATGAATTATCATCACGCTCTTTTTATCTTTCTTATTATGAATTATTAAATGACTTGTCATTAATAAATAAAGAAGTAGAGCTATACAAACAAGTAACTAAACAAGATATAATAAGAGTAGCCAAAGAACTTTTCTCAAAAGAAAACAGAACAGTTTTATATTACCTATCTAAAAAATATTGATTGTCAAAGCTATTCTACATATTAGAAAAAATTTTTCAAAAAAACACATTATATATACTACCATATAAAAAAAAATATTACCTTTGCATCGCTCTTTTAAACAACTAAATGGTCTGGTAGTTCAGCTTGGTTAGAATGCATGCCTGTCACGCATGAGGTCGCGGGTTCGAGTCCCGTCCAGACCGCCTTAAAACTTTTAACCCCCTAATTATCAAGGGGGTTTTTTATTGTAGGTAGCAAATAAGATGGCATCTTTTCTTATTAAGTCCATTTCATAAGAACATCATAGAAGAGACACAAAAAAACCTAGAAAAGCACTACAAACCCCAGATATTCAAACAATTAGAAACAAACAATTAAAAAAACACCTTTGTTTATCAAATAGATAAAATAATAGATTGGAAAGAAATAGAAAAAAACATTGTGATTAGCTGGTAAATAATTATAGTAAAGCATAGTATAGTAGTTATCGGGTAAAGCAGATAAAGCTTATCATTCTAAAGAAAACTTTTTTCTTTTCTATACCTTTTACCATAGATAAAAAGTAGCCTAAGTGAGGTTGCTAACTTATGACGAACCACCCCTACCCCCTCCTTAACCAAGGAGAGAAGTTTTTATAGTTTGCTGTCCTGCAAAAAATTTTATCTACTTTTGGCTTGACCCAAAAGTAACAAAAAGTCAAGACTGCAAATAAATTCCTTGTTTTTGACAATGTTTCGCTACGCAGGATAAAAGAACTCGCACCTTTTACAAGGTGCTCAAACAGCTTTTATATTTATAGCTCCGCTCAACATGAAAACTTACGGAATTTATTTGAGGTCAGAAACGCTTGTTGTATGCACCGTGCAGCACGGTTTTCTTTGTCACCTTTTTTTCTAAAAAGAAAGTGGGATAAAACGGTTAGAAGCATCTTTTTGGAGCGTTTTCTTTGGTTCGTTTCTTTATCTCCACAAAGGAATAAACATAAAAGTAGTAATAAACAAATAAAATCCTAACAAAAAATATTTAGGATAAGATTGTTGTTGTTGAAACATATTCAATTTAGTTAAATTATTTTTATCTTTGCAGTGAAACAAACAAAAATAAAGGTTATGAAAATAGGAATAATTAAGGAAACAAAGATACCGGTTGATAGAAGAGTAGTGTTCCCACCAGAGTTGGCAAAGCAGTTGAGAGACAGATTTGGATTTGAAGTAAAAGTGCAAAAAAGTGATATAAGGGCATTCAAAGATGAAGAATACGAAGCAGTAGGATTACCTGTAGTAGATGATGTGTCGGATTGTGAAGTACTTTTTGGAGTGAAAGAAGTAAAAATAGATGCTTTGATACCGAATAAAACATATTTTTTCTTTTCACATACAGCTAAAAAACAAGAATACAATAAGCCGTTGCTTAAAGCTATATTAGATAAAAAAGTCACTTTAATAGACCATGAATATCTTACTGACAAAGAAGGAAGAAGACTTGTTGCCTTTGGATATTGGGCTGGTATAGTAGGAGCATATAACGGCATGAGAGCTTGGGGAAAAAGGACAGGTTCTTTTGATATTCCTCCTGCTCACACTTTTCATAACAAAAAAGAAATGTTTGAACATATAAATACTTTAGATGTAAAACCTTTTAAGATTGTGATTACAGGAGGAGGTAGAGTGGCTCACGGAGCAACCGAAACCTTGAAAGCATTTGGGATAAAAGAAATTATACCTGAAGACTTTTTAACCCGCACTTATGATTATCCCGTATTTACCAAACTTGATCCTTGTCATTATGTACGACATAAAAACGGTGTAGAGTTTGACCTGAAATACTTTTTTACTCATCCTGACGAGTTTATTTCTACATTTGAAACATATACTCGTATTGCGGATATGTATATTGCAGCACATTTTTGGGATCCGAAATCTCCTAAATTTATCACGAAAGAACAAGCCAGAAATCCAGAGTTTAATATAAAAGTAATAGCAGATATTAGTTGTGATGTGGACAATGCTCCTATTGCCAGCACATTACGGTCTTCTACAATAGATGACCCGTTTTATGATTACAATCCTGTTACGGAGAAAGAAGAACCTGCTTTTTCGTCAGACAAAAATATTACAGTAATGGCAGTAGATAATTTGCCGGGAGAATTGCCACGAGATGCTTCTGAAGCCTTTGGAGAAGCAATGTTTGAAAAAGTAGTTCCTGCTTTTACTAATGGCGATAAGGACAGCATATTGGAACGAGCTACCATAGCAAAAGATGGCAAACTTACTTCACATTTTTCTTATTTGGAAGATTGGGTAAACGGATAAAAAACAAATGTTTGTAATATCAAATAATAACTAAGCCAACCTTCTATTTATGGTTGGCTTTTTATTTGTTTTTATTATGCAAAATTTAATTTATTTTGAGAATGATTGGTTTCATATATTAGAGGAAGCAATTGATAATCTAGATAAAGATTATAAAGAGTTTATAAGGAATAATAATAGTTTTTTCCCTGATAGATATACCTATCTTAATGCTTTTGCGAGATTGCCTCTGTCAAATGTAAGTTATATATTATTTGGTCAAGACCCTTATCCTCGTAAAGACAGTGCTATTGGAGAGGCTTTTATTGATGGGCGGGTTAAAAGTATTTGGAGTAATACAGGTTTATCAAAAGAAGTTAACCGTGCTACAAGTTTACGGAATATAATTAAAATGTTACTTGTGGCACACGATTATTTGTCCCCTGATGATTTATCACAAAAAGCAATAGCACAACTTGACAAAAGCAGGTTTATTCAATCAATATTTGATTTACGCAATAACTTTGTAAACAATGGAGTATTATTGCTTAATACGGCACTTGTTTTTACTTCGTCCAAAGATTCTGCATACCATATAAAAATGTGGCGACCGTTTATTAAAACCATTCTACAAAATATACCTACTGATATCACCTTGATACTTATGGGGAATTTTGCAAAGGAATATGTGGGTTCTCTGTATGAAGCACAAAAATTTAATAAACTGATGTTCCCTCATCCTTACAATGTATCGTTTATTACTCAAAAAGAGGTAGTAGATTTTTTTCGTCCGATGAGTTTATTATTCAAAAAGTGAGTAATTGTTTTTTAGGAAAATATCTGTTTTTTTGTGTGGGCGGTGTTTTCCCATCCATTTAAATCCTGTCAGCATTAGTTTGTCGTTTGGCAATTGGTCTATGGGATATAGCACTCCATTGGTGTTTTTATAAAATACTATACGACTTACTTCATTGTTATTCATAGAAATAGAAATATTTTTAGATGAAGCTTTATACATTCCTATATATTGGTCTTTGTCATTAAGTGGGTAATATATTGTTTCTGCATTTGTTTCTACGGTTATGTGTGAAATGTTATTGTTTTGGAAATATGCATAAATATTTTTCCCTTTTATTTGGTTGTATTTTATGCTATCCAATTTTTCTGTAATCATGCCTTTGTCTATCATATCCACTTCTTTTATACCACCTCTATCGGATAATATGTTTATTTCTTTTGCAAACAGTTGATAGTTGTCGCTCCACAATATAGGCTTTTTATACATGTATATAGTTGAGTCCGACATGGAATAAATCAAGGAATCGCATGCCCCCTGCAAGTCAGTTTTATAAAAACGCACATTGTAATATGAAAAAATCATACGATTATCATTAGTATCGGTCTTGGATACTATGGTGTCGGAATGTAAAAACAGAGTATCGTTGTTGCTGTCAATTATCATCATAATTGCACTGTCGGTAGTCATTATTTCATTTGCTTTACCGTTGTAAATACCGAATTTACCAGAAGCCAACATTTTGTTTGTTGTATCAATTACTAAAAAATAGATATATCCTTCTCCATAATCTTTTTGAGCATTGTAAAACAGACTGTCACCTTTTAGAATTTTGGATTTACTTTGAATAAAAGTGTTTTTACCAAATAGGGCATCATCATCTATTGTGTTATAATGACCTGAATAGCAAATTATTCGGGCAGAATCACTTTTTATGTCTGTTTTTGTGAGGAAGTAAACGGTTTTTCTTTTTGTGTTAAATCGTAAAGAGTCGGTGTGCATTATGAATCGAGGATTTCTTACTATTACATTACCCGAGGGGAAAAAATTCCTTGTTCGTGATTGATAATAACCGTAATTGCTTGTGAGTGTGTCTTCTTCTGTAATAATTGTGCCAAAAGTATAATATTTTGCTATTCCTGATTTTCTGTAAAAGTCAAGAGAATCAGTAAATAATTTACTGTTTTTATGAAATAATTTTACATTTTTTCGTGCATATACTGTTTTTAGTGTGCCATCATATTTTAGGTAATCACAAAACATATTTACAGAATCTCCCATTTCTATTTTTACATTGCCAAATGCTTCCATAGAGTTTTGTTTTCCATAGAAATATGCACTGTCACAATACATTTTTGCTCCTTCGTGTTCAAATATTACATTCCCAATAAGTCTTTGTAAAGATTTGTTTTGTGTTTTCTCAAAAGATAGTTCATCGGCATTTATAATTTCTATTTTTTTTGTCTTTTTTTGTTGGGCATTTATAGAGAAAGATAATGCAAAAAGAGGTATAAAAAATAGTATTACAACCTTTTTCATTTTTTTCCGGTTAGAATTTGTATCGTAATTGTAATTTTACTTCTGTTTTGGTATTGCCATTTATTTGATTTAGGTTACTTGATATAGTATGCCTGTCTGTATAATACCATTGCGATATTCTAAACCAGAAATCCAAATTATGTGATGCAGAGTATTTTAGCATTAAATAATAACGTTTGCCTTTGTAGAAATATCCTGGAATGGAAAAAGCATAAAGCACATCGTTTTCATAAGCATATATGCGAGCATTATAGCCATCGGTATCAAATATTGCATAACGTCCCACTATTCTTAATGGTATTTTATTAAATCTATATACAACATCTTGGTATATCAATATTCCATTTTCCTTTATGGTGTCTTTTGTGTATCTTGATACTTCTATTCGGTTTCTAAATTCCCAGTTGTTACCAACTCTATATGAAATATGGTAACGTAGTCTTTTTATATTTTTAGGAACAGTTGTTTTTATATGTGGTGTTTCACTTTTGTCTATTAAATCTTCAAATTTTGTTTCTTCTTTGTATCTCCAATACATTTTCACTTCTCTGGAAGGAGTGTAAATAATGTTTGCCAAAAAGTCGTTTCCTGTTGTATTTACTTCACTTATACGAAAACGGTACCAAGGGAATTTATATAGGTCATAATACATGGATACTTCCCAATATTTGATAGGAAAAAGTTGGAAGCCTACATAAAATCCTTTTTCGTTTGCAGGTTTGCTACCTTCTGCAAAAGGAGACGTATATATACTTTGGTATTTTGTTCCATAATCTCTATATACTAAAGATAGTCCCATATTGGAAGCCATGGCAAAGTTTATACCATGTATTTGAGCCATTGCTCCGTTATTACTTCTTGCTATTTCTCCAAAAAAGTATAATTTGTGCATAGAGTATTGGTAATCAACTCCTACATTTGTCAAGTCTTGACCATGAAATTCATAAGTGTTATAAAGTCTGTCTTGTCTCTCTACATCTGCTCCAAAATGGTAATTAACCATTGTCATACCTATTTTCAAATGTTTTTTGTCCCTGTATGTGAGGTTTCCCCCCATTACTCTCAGTGGTAAGACATTTTTGTCTGCTACTTCACCAGGTGTTCTGTGGTATCCTGTATTTTGCAAAGATGAAACTTCAAATATCTGGTATTCATTATCAGTGGTATCGGATATTGATACATTAGCATCAATTTTTTTGTAAGAGGCAAAAACGGTAGCATCTATATTGCCAAAATTATAAGTAATACCTGCCCCGCGTAGAAAGTTGTTCTCGTTTACTGATGAATATTTTTTAAGTCCTGTTGGTGTCTTCATAGTATTCAATACAAATGGAGATTTGCCAAAAGAAAAGCCTGTCCACAATACTAATCCCTGACCAAATTCGGCATTGTAGTCACCAATGGCAAGGTGTTTTATTTTCCCCCAATTTTGTATAAATAAATGTGCTGAGTAATAGTCAAATCCATATTTTTGGGAACCTTTAAAAAATTCTTCTCCTTCGTCTTTCTCGGCAGTAATTCCTGCAAAAATGTTATTGCGGTAATAAAATTTATATTTGTAATATAATTTGTATGGAGAACCTAAATATTTTCTGTTTGGGTGCTCTGCCAATATTGAGTCAGGAACAGGCATATAACCTTTTCGTGTTTCCAACACTCTTTGATAACGAGTAAACATTTGATTGCGACCATATCTTAAAACTTTTGACCAATTTATTTTTTGTGAAAAGTTTTTATCGGAGTATGTTGTCAAAAAAGGCATTACCATATCTGCTGTTTGTCTATCTATGCCATTTATATAGTATAGTTCGTATAATGAAGCAAGATTACCGTATTTTTGCCTGTAATCAATTATTGCCTGTACTTGCAGCGGATTAAGGATTTTAAGGCTTTCCAGTTCTTCTTGTGTTGCTGTATTTATGTTTAGTGGGTGTACATAATAATATGATAGTGTTTCAAATAAGTCGGAATAATCTGCACTTTCTTCGCTGTTTTCGTCTTCCGATTTTGCCGCAAGTGTTTCTACTATTTGATTTATGAAGTCATTGTCAGGGACTTGTGAATATGAATAAATATTTGATATAATTAATATTATTAAGATTAAAAGATTTTTTTTCACTTTTTTTAATGCTTTTCGTTCATTATAATGCAAATTTACTCTTTTTTTCAAAGAGTTTGAAAAAATAGAAAAGTAAAATCCGAATTATTATTGCTTAACATACAAATTTAACAAAAATTTAATATATGTTTTTAGAAACAAATGTCTTGAAGGAATAATTTTGTTTATAAATTTTCATTCTATTATGAACCCAAAATTCTCAATATTCATTTTTGTATTAAGTTCAATAATTCTATTGTTTTCGGCTTCATGCACCAAGGATAGATTGTATTTCCCACCACATAATGATGAAAGAAGGCAAATATCTTTTGGGAATATTGTAATTAATGAAT
>CAYQWX010000060.1:0-12364 GCA_964421355.1 uncultured Bacteroidales bacterium | reverse complement strand
GGTACAAACTATACCTTACACATTCTTTTCCTTTCTTTAAAGTGTGTATTTCAAGGTTTATTTGTAATGCAACATATTGAGAATAACTCTTTTGCAAAGTAAAAGCCAAAATCATTAATAATAGAATACTAATCTTTTTCATAATTATTTTTATTTATGTTCCGGTTACACAAATTATTTTAATTGTTTGTTCAAATATACAAAACACTTAATAATTTTGGTAGATTCAACTATCAAATGTAACATTTCGGTTTACAAGTTTATAAAATAATTTATAAGGCATTTGAAAGTTTAATATTTTTGTAGTCATAATAAGTAGTTTTCATATAACTCACAATAACAACACACTAATAATCATTTGAATATCAGGCGATTTGCAAGACTTTTTTCATATCTTTTAAATAAAAAAGAGACTGCCTATTAAGATTTTTTTGAGGAGTAAAGACAGCCTCTTTTCTAAATATTCATCTAATAGATATTACTTTATTTAATTAAAGTTATTTTTTTCAATACTTTTTTACCATCTAGGTTTATCTCTACTATATATATACCATCTTGTAAATGTGTCATATCTATATATGCTTTATTTATATCCTTTACAGTTTTAGCCTTCACCTTTCTTCCTATAGCATCATAAAGAGATATTTGAGCATTACGTGCATATATTTCACCAAAGTCAATAAATAGAACATCTTTTACAGGATTAGGATATATATTTATCATTTTACTTATATTAACTTCTTCATTCCCTACTACACAACCTACTACTTTTATTGCCATGGAAGTATTCAAAGTGTCTAACAATAACTCTCCAGGAGTTTTCCAAGTACCTGCTTGTTCTATGAATAGAGTATTTGTTCCTCCAACACCCCTATTAGGTCCCATATAAGCAACAAATGTATCTTGTGGAGTATTGTAAAATAATTGATACCCTACAAAAAATTTATCATGTACAGGAATTGGTTGATCAAATAATACAGCACTATACATATTGGGGTTAAATTGAGAAATACTTACATCTTTAAAGCCCAATAAATCCCCTGGACGTCCATTTCCATTATCTCCCCATACAGCAAACCTTACTTTTGCATTATATGAATTAGAATAAGCTTTAGCTACGGGGATTATTATAGCTCTAACATTATCAAACATATAGTTTAAGAACTTATCGGCATAGGAAGAACAGTAAAAACCATTATGTCCTGGTATATAACCCCATGTATTGGTTAAGTGTCTAAAAGAATATGGAACTTCCGTTACAGATACATTGGATATAGTATCACAATATCCGTGAGGATCAGGCCATATTTGAGATGTAACTATAACATATGATGTTTTTGTTAGAGAATCACTACTTGTATTATTTGAAGCAGTTAATGAAACATCATAAATACCCGGAGTATTATATACAATCCCCGTAGGATTTTGTATTGTACTCGAAGCAGGAGAACCTCCTTCAAAAGACCACTGCCAAGAAGTAGGATAACCTTCTGATAAATCTTCAAAGCTTACACTTCCTCCTTGCATCAAAAGACGAGGTGTTACTGCATCAAAGTCTACTACTACATTTCCCCCTACTGCATTTGAATCCAGCACATGTATATATCCCGCTTTAAAAGCAGTATCTATACCTAACGAGCCATAAGCAATAAGTGTAACATCATAATCTCCAGGAACTGGATATGTTATTCCTGAGGCATCATAATTTGACGAACCAGAAGGTGTGCCTCCATCAAAAAACCATCTAACAGAATCTATTATTCCAGAAGACAAATTAGTAAAATTAACTGTTCCTCCTTCATAAATAGTAGTATAATCTGCAATAAAATCTGCTGTTACTGCATTATTGGGATCAACTACATTTATGTAATTATGTTTTATAACAGTATCGGTATATGTCCCGTCAGATGCAATTAATGTTACATCATAAGTTCCTATTGTATTATAAGTTATACCTGTTGGATTTTGATCAGTTGAGGTATTTGGAGTAGCTCCGTTAAATGTCCAATGCCATGAAGTTGCAGGTCCATTTGCAGTAGTAGTTGAAGTAAAATCTATGGAAGTTCCAGGTAAAATATTGGTTTGTGAGGCAGAAAAATCTACTTGTAATGCATTTGGGTCAACCACTTCTATATAATCAGTCTTAGTTTCGGTATCAGTATTAACACCGTCACTTACTGTGAGAGAAACATCATAAGTTCCTATTGTGTTATAAGTTATCCCTGTTGGATTTTGGTCAGTAGAGCTATTTGGTGTTCCACCTTGGAAATTCCATTGCCATGATGTAGGTGTTCCTCCTGTGGTAGCATCAGAAAAATTTACTGTACCGCCCACATTTACAGTAGTGGTAGAAGCAGTAAAATCAGCGTTTAAGCTTCCTGTATTGTCGGTTACTGTAATATAATTAGGACGAACAAGTGTGTCATAATCCGTACCATCGCTAACAATTAATGTTACAGTATATGTGCCGGGAGTATTATATGTTACATCTATCGGACCTGAACTGGTAGATGTGGCAGGACTTGCTGCAGAACCTCCAAAATCCCATTGCCAAGAAACAACTCCTCCAGAAGGAGTAGATAAGTCATTAAAAGTAACTGTTGCACCAACAGGAACTGTTGTCGGATTTGCATAAAAATTAGCATGTAATATTGTATCATAAGGATTGTAGCCGTCAATATAATCAACTCCACTATTTGTGGGATCCAACCAATGTTTAAGTTGCTCATTATAAGGAGAATAATCTGCCCAAGAATGAGCAAGCATTTCATAATAATCATTTACAGGATTCCCACATTCAGCTTGTCCCCCTGTTAAATCTCCTATTACTCTATGATTTTGATCAAACAATGGAGAACCTGAAGATCCTGGTTCAGTTACTCCCAAATCCCAATCACCAATATGCCAGTGAGTATTAGCATTATACCCTGGATAAGAGGCTATTGTAGGCGGATCATTATCTATGCAGAATTTTTTAACATCTCCACTTGGGTGATGTATTCCATGTGTATTAGTAGGAATATTTCCAGAATGATCCCACCCTGCATAATAAGGATCGTATGATGCTGGTGGAATTTGACTCATTTCTACCAAACAAAAATCTAAAGTGTCTTGATCTCCATTTTCACCGTCTCCTGCTGTTGCTCTCAATTCCGCACCAGAAATAGAAGGAATATCATTGAAGTTAGGATACGGATCGGTAGTACTACCACATTGATCTACTTGATATTTGAAATTAAAAATCCAATTTGCATAAGGTTCGCCTATACAGTGATTAGCAGTCAATATATATGGTGTTCCGTCTTCTGCCGTATTATTAAGTAATGATCCAGAACATAATCCATTTCCCATTACTATCCTTACAACAGCATTAGTTTGATTTTCCCACCCTGCATTTTGAGGACATACTACATCCACATTGCAATCACCAGATGCTCCGAATTGACTATCTTTTAAATTTTCAAATTTCACCCAGTGTAATACATTTTTATATGCATGAAAAACTTTTTTGAATGTCAATTTCACTTTATCAGGATTAACATAAAATGGTATATATAATTCTGCAGTTACTTCATCTCCTGCAATTAGGTTTACAGGAAGTGTGTTTGTCTTTTTATTATTTAAAGAAGTTATTGCTCCTAATACGGAAGAATGATCTTTGTTATAAAAATACAACTTAGCTCCATCAGGCAGATAAAATGGTGATATTACAAAATGTAAACTATAAGCTCCAGTAGAACGAAATGTAAGTCTCCAGATTTTATCTCCGTTAGGTAAAGTATCCCACGTACCTGCTATTGATGGAGAAATATTTACTTTGAATTCTTTTGCAAATCTATAAGGAATAGGCTTTTTGCTTTTTTCATTTTTTTCATCTTCCTGTAGCATTTTTTTCACATCAAACTTTGGAAGAGAAAAAACTTGAACATTTTGTTTCAAAACATTTGCTTTCTTAAAACTTGGAGGTAAAGTCTTATCTACTATTTGTCCATAAGAAAAATTAGCAATTAACAAAACAAATGTAAAAAATATTACATCTTTTATAAAATAATTTCTTCTCATAATGATATATTTTTATTCAAATCAAAGTATAGACATATTTACAATATAAATGGTTGCTTTATTTTATTTTATCTTGTATAATTCGGCGATTCACTCGTTATAGTTATATTGTGCGGGTGACTTTCTATTTGCCCCGCAACAGAAATTTTTATAAATTTTCCTGTTTCTTTTAATGTTTGAATACTTTCCGCTCCACAATATCCCATCCCGGCTCTGACACCTCCCACTAATTGATATACAACCTCTGACAATGAACCTTTATAAGGTACTCTGCCACTTATTCCTTCAGGCACCAATTTTTTTATGTCATCCTCCATGTCTTGGAAATACCTATCTTTTGAGCCTTTTTGCATAGCTTCTAATGACCCCATTCCTCTATATGTTTTAAATTTTCTACCTTGATATATTATAGTGTCTCCTGGTGATTCTTCTACTCCTGCAAATAAAGACCCTGCCATAATACAGTCTGCTCCAGCCGCAAGAGCTTTTACTATGTCTCCGGAGTACCTTATTCCTCCGTCAGCTATTATTGGAATACCTTTACCTTCTAAAGCTTTTGCCACATTCATTATAGCAGTCAATTGTGGCACTCCTACTCCCGCAATTATTCTTGTCGTACATATAGAACCTGGACCGATTCCAACTTTTACTCCATCGGCACCTGCATTATACAAGTCTATTGCCGCCTCTCCTGTAGCAATATTCCCCACAACAACTTGTAAATCAGGAAAAGACTTTTTTATATCATATAAAGTATTTATCACTTTTTGAGAATGGCCGTGTGCCGTATCTATTACTATTGCATCTACATCTGCATTAACGAGGGCTGTTACTCTATCCAGAGTATCACTTGCTATCCCTACTGCTGCCGCAACCCGTAAGCGTCCTTTTTCATCTTTACATGCTTTAGGTTTATCTTGGGCTTTTGTAATATCTTTAAAGGTAATCAACCCTATTATTTTACCTTTCGTATCTACTACTGGAAGTTTTTCTATTTTGTATTTTTGTAATATTTCTTTGGCTTCTTCCAAGTCTATTTCTTGATTTATGGTAATAAGCTTATCTTTTGGAGTCATTAAATCTTTTACTGGACGATTCCTATTTATCTCAAATCTTAAATCTCTATTAGTAATTATTCCTATTAAATGTTTTTTTTCATCTACCACAGGAATACCTCCTATTTTATGCTCTGCCATCAAATCCAGCACTTCTCCTATAGTAGTATTAGGTGGAATAGTTATTGGATCATAAATCATACCGTTTTCTGCTCTTTTTACTTTTTTCACTTCTTTAACTTGCCTTTCTGTAGTCATATTTTTATGAATGACACCTATCCCTCCTTCTCTAGCAATTGCGATGGCAAGTTTTGCTTCTGTAACGGTATCCATTGCAGCAGACACTATGGGAATATTAAGTTTTATTTCTCTGGAAAAATATGTTTCTGTATTTACTTCTCTTGGTAGTACAGTGGAATATGAAGGAACTAAAAGAACATCATCAAATGTCAATCCGTCATTAATTATTTTGTTCATAATTGAGGCTTTATTATTTTGAAAAACAAATTTACTCAATATTTTAATATTTTTTGTGGGTGCAACACTTTTTTTGTTATATTTGTCCTTACTATTAAAATATCATAAACGATGAAAAAGAAATTAGTATTATTTATTTTATTTGTAGGAGGTTTATTTATTATTGGAAAAGCTGGCAATGTGCCTCCCGAAAAATTGATTAAAGTAGCCAAAAACGCTTTCTATGAAAAAGCCTTAATGAATCATATTAATATAAAGTATGATGAAATAAGCATTGAACCTTCTAATTTGGAAATGTATTATGCAATAAAAGATGATGAATACGTAACTACAATGAGAGTATATAAAATAGAAAATCATGGATTTATAATTTTATCTAAATATTACTTTTCAAAGCCTGTAATCGGCTACTCTTTTGATAACAATGTTAGTTATTTAGATAACCCAAATAAAAAATTACCTCCAAATTTTATGTTTTTTTTAGAACATTACAATAAACAGATTGGAAATGCTGTTAAAAATGGGTATAAAAATAATAAAAATGAAGAAGAATGGACTTGGTATGCTAATGCAACAGCAAAACAAATAGAAGAAAAAGTAGCTTCCAAATCAGTAAAAAGCGTAGCACCATTATTATTAACCAACTGGAATCAAGGAAAATACTACAACACTTCTTGTCCTGAGGACCCTCAAGGAGATGATGGACATGTATATGTTGGATGTGTTGCGTTATCTACTTCTATGATTATGAAATATTATAATTATCCGGAAACTGGACAAGGCTCTAAAACAAGTTATAATACATATAATGGAGGTTACGGAACTTTCACTGTAGATTTTTCTCAACATACTTATAGGTGGTATAATATGCCATTATCTGCTACAAAGTATAATCAAGATTTAGCAGATTTATTATTCCATGTAGGAGTTGCTGTGAACATGCACTGGGGCTCTGACGGTTCTGGAACTTATACTGCTTTTGTGCCGGGGGCTTTAACTGATTATTTTAAATATTCTTCTGATGCTAATTTAATTCAACGTTCCGATTACTCTACTTCGGAATGGATTTCAACTTTACAAAATCAATTAGATAATAAATGGCCAATGGTTTATTCGGGACAGGGCAATAGTGGTGGTCATGCTTGGGATTGCGATGGCTATAATGATACATATTTTCATATGAATTGGGGCTGGAGTGGTGCCTATAACGGATTTTATGATTTAGATGACCTCACACCAGGGGGAACAACCTTTGATTCCGATTTCCAAGTTGTTATAAACATCTATCCTGCAAGCGGTTATCCTGTAGGTTGTCAAACTAATGATATTACAGGATTTGAAGGTTCATTTGAAGACGGAAGCGGAAATCAGACCTATGGCAATAATTGGGACTGTTTCTATAAGATACAACCCTCATGTGGACATTATGCAAGCATATCCTTCCCACAATTTGATTTAGGTTCTGGAGATAAGTTAATAATTTATGACGGAATAACTACTAATGCTCCAATTATTGAAACACTATCGGCAAATAATCCTCCAACTTCTTATGATATATATAGAGCTACAAATCCAGATGGATTACTCCTTGAGTTTATAACCGACGGAAGTGATGTTGGAGAAGGTTGGTATGCAACTTACAATGTAAAAAACTGTAGTATAGATACCCTTACCGAAAACGAGGGAGTAGTAGAAGACGGAAGCAAGACATGTGATTATTCTCCAAGTACTTATTGTAAATGGTATATAAATACCACAAATAATGCTTTGTTACTTACATTTGATGAATGGGATTTGCCTTCTGGAGAAAATAATGATTATTTACAAATATATAAAGGATTGGGAACATCAAATTTAATAACAAAGCTTACAGGAGACTCTACTCCTACTAATATATTAATCCCATCAGGACAAGCAACTTTAAGGTTTATGACGGACGCAGATAATGATATTGCTAACGGGTGGAGGATAAGTTATGCACCAGCATCTTATATAGATATGCAGAAAATGGAAGGGATAAGCGTAGCAGTATATCCAAATCCAATTAGCAATAATGCTTATATTGACATAAATACAACAAAACCTATGAATTTAACATTTGAGCTATATGACTATACAGGAAAAGTAATAGGTTCATATAATAGAAAAAATGTAAACGGCACTTTGTCTATACCATTTAAAGATATTTATTCTTCAAAATTGATGAGTGGATTATATATATTAAAAGTAAAAAACAACAGTTTTGTAAAAGCAATAAAAATAGTCAAATATTAATAAACACTAATGTTGAGGTTTTTATATTATGTAATTATTGTTTTAGGAATCTATTATTTAATAAAATTTTTTGTGAAGTTATTTTTTATAAAAACAATAAATAAAAAAATCAACCAGAATAATAACAACCACTATAATAATGACAACAAAGAACAAACAATAACATATAAAGAAACTAAAACAACGGATAATAATGGAGATGAAATAATAGAATATGAGGAGGAATAAAAATGAATTTTATAAAACTTTTTTTCATAAGTGGAATAATAATAAGCATTTCAATATTTTTATTAAGTATAAGGATATTATTCAGCAAGCTTATATTAAATAAAAAAGGACGTTTCCCTATAACATCTATTGGAGGCAATAAGTATTTGCGAGCAAAAGGTATAAAATGTCCTAAACATGAAGAATGTAAAATAAGTGGAAGGTGTAAATAAATAAAAACATATGATGAAGTTTTTTTCTATACTTATGGGATTATTTATGTCATTAAATGCTTTATCTTCATCGTTAGTAATATTTAGTGACAACAACGTTAAATTTTATTTATTTTTAGATGGCACTCGTATTAATAATGTAGCACTGACAAAAATAGAAGTATCAAACATCTCATTAGGAGAACATAGAATACAAGTAAAATTATATAATAGCAATATAGTACCTTTTGATGAACAAATAGTCATTACAGAAAAGGATGCTACTTATGAGTATGTAGTAATAACAAATGGTGCACGTCCTATAATAAAATTTTATGCTGCTTACTCCAATTTATATTTACAAGATCATAGCAATAATTATACAGACAATGATAACGAACAAGTATCCTCAGATGTTGTTAATATTAGAGAACAAGGACAACAACAAGATAATGTTAGAAAATCTTTAAAAATAACTAATGAAACAGGAATGCAGGAAAAATGTATTTCTCCAATATCTAAACAAGATTTAGATAATTTTCTAAAAAAACTTCAAGAAAAAACATTTGACGACACAAAAGAAATAATGGTAAGACAATTTATAAAAACTAATTGCATAAGTAGTTCTCAATTAGTTTTAATTTTACAACATTTTGATTATGAGGACACTAAATTAAGTGTAGCAAAATTTGCATACAGCTATATATATGATAAAAACAATTATTATTTAATTAATAGTGCCTTTGAGTATAGCAGTTCTGTAAACAAGCTTAATAAATATATAAGAAAGATAGAGAAGGGAAAAAATTAAAAAATAAACAACTAAAAGATATATTTTTATTTGTTAAAAAATAATTTATTACATTTGCAAAAAATAATTTAATAAAGGGAAAAAGTATAAATTTTTTGATTATGAAAAGATTAACTGTATTATTAGGAGGATTAATAAGTATTGCTGTGTTATTGTCCAGTTGTGGCGGTTTAAACAAAATGAAGAAAAACGCCGGGACAGTACAATATACCGTAAATCCTAATCCATTGGAAATGCATGCAGATAGCGTTGCTTTGTCTGTAACAGGTAAATTTCCACCAAAATATTTTAACAAAAAAGCAACATTAACCATTACCCCTTATTTAGTAAGTAAAACGGGTAATAAAGAAGTTGCTTTTAAGCCAGTAACCGTACAGGGCGAAAAAGTACAAGACAACAATAAGGTTATAAGTTACACCAATGGTGGTGATTTTTCTTATAAAGATGTAATTCCTTACGATGAAGCATACAGGCTTTCTAAACTGGAATTGCGAATTACTGCTAAAAAAGGAAAAAAGAGTTTGGATTTTGACCCCGTACAAATAGCAGAAGGAGTAATAGCTACACCGGGGTTAGTACGTATTGATCCTAAACCAATAATAGGGAAGGATAAATTTCAAAGAATTACCCCTGAAGAAAAAGTTGCAAAAATTCTTTTTAAGATACAACAAGCTAATCTTCAACCAAAAGAATTGAAAAAAGAAGAAGTAAAAGCTGTAATGGAATACTTAAAAGAAGTTGCCGAAAACAAAAGGAAAGAACTAAAAGAAGTTGATTTGTCAGCATATGCTTCCCCAGATGGACCTATAGATCTAAATGATAGATTGTCAAAAGATAGAGGTAAAGTTACTTACAAATATCTCAAAAAGAAATTTAGAAAAGAAGAAAAATTAGCTAATGATAGTATATACAAAGAACATTTCACAACCGAAGACTGGGAAGGATTTAAAGAATTAATGGAACAATCAAATTTACCAGACAAAGATTTGGTATTGAGAGTACTTTCCATGTATTCTGATCCTGACCAAAGAGAAAAAGAAATAAAAAACATGTCTAAGATATATACGGAAATTGCAGAACAAATATTACCTAAGCTCCGTAGAACCGTGATGAAAGTAAAAGTAAACAATATTGGGTATTCCGATGACGAAATAAAGAGTATATATTCAACAAAACCGGATAGTTTGAAACCAGAAGAATTATTATATGCAGCTACATTATATAATGACTTGAATAAGAAGTTGGAAATTTATAAAAAATTTATGGAAATATATCCTAATGATTGGAGAGGACCAAACAATGCTGCAGCAATGCTAATTTTAATGAACAAACCGGAAGATGCAAAAACGTTATTGGATAAAGCTAAACAATTAAATGAAAATAATCCTATTATTGAAAATAACTTTGGAGCAGTATGCTTACTTAAAGGAAATATAGAAAAAGCTGAAGAACATTTCAAATCTGCATCAGGAGCAGGCAAAGAAGTAAATTACAATTTAGGAATAGTAGATATTAAAAAGGCAGATTATCAAGGAGCAGTTAGTGCTTTCGGTTCCGAATGTGGATTTAATCCTGCATTAGCAAAACTATTGGCAGAAGATTATGATGGTTCCATTAAAACTGCTGATTGTGCTTCCAATAAGGAAGACGCTATGATTTATTATGTAAAAGCAGTTGATGGTGCAAGAAAAGGAGATAGTGATTTGTTATTTAACAATTTGAGAATAGCTATTGAAAAAGATGCTAAATTAAAAGATCTTGCAAAAACAGATATGGAATTTGCAAAATACTTTAATGATGATACATTTAAGTCTATAGTTCAATAAAAAATAGACATAGAAATATAAAGTAAAAAAGGCTGTCAATTAGACAGCCTTTTTTACTTTATATTAAGTTTTCATACAGATGTGTCATAACAATTCTATTTTCCTCCTCTAATACTTTCTCAACTAACTGCTTCTATTTATCTACCTTGTATCAAAAACTTGGAATACTCCATTTTAGACATAACTATCTAAAAAATATTAAACACTGTCTTTAAAATTATTTTCACATCAAGCAATAAATTTCTATCCTCTATATATTTCATATTTAATTTCAGCTTAGTAGGCATTATTTTTTCCACATATAACCTTTCCGGATCATTACTACCCGCCAACAAATCATTTTCATTTCTAAAAACAATAGATGCAAAATCTGTTATTCCCGGACGGACATTTAATACTTGTTTTTGCTCTTCGTTATACAAATCTACATATTTTTTCACCTCAGGCCGGGGACCAACAAAGCTCATATCACCTTTAAGTACATTTATAAGTTGCGGCAATTCATCCATTTTTGTTTTTCTAAGCCAATATCCCACTTTTGTGATTCTCGGGTCTCTACTTCCAACAGTTAATTGTCCTTTCTTCTCAGCATCTTTATACATAGTTCTAAATTTGAAAATCTTAAATGGTTGTCCATAACGCCCGATCCTTTCTTGTAAAAAGAAGATTCCACCTTTGCTATCTAAAACAATTAAAAATGCAATAACTAAAAATAATGGAGATAAAACAACTAAACCAAATAATGAAAAAATAATGTCAAAAATCCTTTTTGCAATCATAATATTTTATCTACTGCATTTTTCACTACATCGACCACATAAGCAAGTTGGTCATCTGTAATATCTTGAAAAACAGGTAATGAAATCTCTCTGGCATAATTATTATATGATATAGGGAAATCTTCTATCTTAAAACCAAGTTTTTTATAAGCTGACAGTAAAGGAAGCGGTTGAAAATGAACATTTACGGAAACATCTTGTTCAAAAATATATTTCATAATTTTGTCCCTTGTTTTTTCAGTAATATTTTTAATTCGCAAAGGATACAAATGATAAGACGATTCCCGATATTCATCTTTTAATACAGGAAGTTCAAACCGTTCATCTTCAGCAAAAGCATTATTATAAAAATCACATATTTCTTTGCGACGTTTCAAAGTCTCATTTTCATAATACCGTAATGCTACCAAACCAAGAGAAGCTTGAATATCTGTCATATTTCCTTTAAATCCTGCTTCTATTACATCATATCTCCACTGCCCCGCTTGTGTTTTTTGCAAAGCATCTTTGCTTTGACCATGCAAGGATAAAATATTTAACTTTTTATAAATATAGTTATTATCAAATATATCAGGCAAATTCAATGCAATAGCTCCTCCCTCCGCTGTTGTCAAATTTTTAACTGCATGAAAAGAAAAAACCGTAACATCAGCTAAGCTTC
>CAYQWX010000059.1:0-12538 GCA_964421355.1 uncultured Bacteroidales bacterium | reverse complement strand
AGTATTTATTAAAAATAAACCCCGTTCTTTTAGCTTTTTATGCAGCTCTTTTTACATGGGGAATTACTTTGTTAGGTTCTGCAATAGTAATACTATAAAATTGTAAAATATTAAACTCAATAATTATACTGTATAATGACAGCTCTTGATAATGCATTAGAATAAACGAATTCAACAACAAGTTTTAATGGCTCTATTTAAAAATCTGTAATATTTTTGTAGTTTTCTCATTACCTTTGTCATATAAAAATACATTATAATGTTGCCAAATTTTGATTTAAAGAAATTATTGAACGAATATCAATATAAAGCAGTTATCCATCCTTATTCTCCTGCTTTGGTTGTAGCAGGGGCAGGTTCCGGCAAAACTCGTGTAATTACTTATAGAATAGCATATTTACTTACACAGGGAGTAGAGCCTTACAATATATTAGGTCTCACATTTACAAACAAGGCGGCAAATGAAATGAAAGATCGTATTGCTTCTTTATTTGCAAACAGAAATATTACTCGTAAATTAACACTTGGTACTTTCCATTCGGTATTTAATAAAATACTTAAACAAGAGGCTCACATTTTAGAATATACACAAGATTACTCCATATATACTCCCGAAGACGCTTATGTAATAATAAGAGAGATAGTAAATTCTTTGCATCTGGATAACAAAAAATATGATTACCGAGGTATATACAAACGCATATCATACTTAAAAAATTACTTATATACTGTAGAAAAATATAAATCTGATTCTGCTCTCTTGCAAAGGGATGCAATAAACAAAATGAGAGAATTTGTTACCGTATATGACTTATATGAAAAAAAGAAAAAGAAAAACAATGCAATGGATTTTGACGATCTGCTGCTTAATACATATTTCTTACTAAAAAATCATACTAAAATACGTGATAAATATCGGGCATTATTCAAACATATCCTCATAGACGAATTTCAAGATACCAATGCAGTCCAATATGAAATAGTTAAAATGCTTGCTAATAAGGATGACGATATAATGGTAGTTGGTGATGATGCACAAAGTATATATTCATTTAGAGGTGCAATAGTACAAAATGTATATCGGTTTGTAAAAGAATATAATGCAAAAACTTATCAACTAAAACAGAATTACCGTTCTACACAACACATAGTAAATGCTTCTAATCATTTAATAAGTTTCAATAGTGAACAAATAAAAAAAGAAGTTTTTTCAAAAAAGCATTTTGGCTCAAAAATACTTATTAGGGAAAATGATACCGATTCTGACGAAGCATTTTTTATAGCAAGGGATATAGAACAAAAAAAACTTCAATTTAATTATAACTACAAGGATTTTGCAATTTTATACAGAACAAATGCACAATCACGAAAAATAGAAGAAGCATTTTTAAGAAACGGTATCCCTTATAAAGTATATGGTGGTTTTTCATTTTATCAACGCAAAGAAGTAAAAGATGTATTAGCATATCTTTCTTTTTTGATAAACAGAAATGACACCGTAGCATTTTCCCGTATTATAAATTTTCCTAAACGAGGCATAGGCACTACTACAATAAATAAAATTCTAAATCACATTGAAATAAATAACATGACGTTGTCAGGTGCTTTGCAGAATATAGACAACATACCTATCCAAACAAGAGCAAAAGGAATTATTAAAAATTTTATTACGGATATAGAAAATTTTGCTTCCAAAATGGAGTTTATAGATGTTGCTTCATTAGCATCAGAAATGGTCAATCATTTTGGAATTATTAATGCTTTTAAAGAAGAACAATTAGACGACAAAGCAAGAAATGTAGAAGAACTTCTAAACAGCATGTCCGATTTTGTAGATAATGCTTCCGAACTTCAAGAAGGCAATGTCAATGGAGTATCTGTAAAAGATTATTTGGAAGGGGTTTCTCTACTTACAGGTAATGACGAACCAGAAAATGAAGATGACAATAAAGTCAAACTTATGACCGTGCATACTGCAAAAGGTTTGGAATTTAATGTAGTATATATCATAGGAGCTGAAGAAAAATTATTTCCGATAAATCAGAGTTTGGATAATCAGGAAAGAATAAGTGAGGAACGACGACTCTTTTATGTAGCAATGACCCGAGCAAAAGAAAATTTAATAATCTCGTATGCAAATATGAGGTTCAAATACAATTCGTTAGATATGTGTGACCCAAGCCGGTTTCTAAAAGAATTACCAAAAGACAATATTATTTTTCAAGGTACAAATCCCTCTTTTTCATCTACTTCTTCTTCTGTATCAAGCAATTTTACTGTAACAGACAATAAAAGGAAAAACATATCTTATGTATCGTCAACCTCTACTCACAATAGTTTCGGCAAAAGTTTTACAGACAATAAAAACCTAAAAAAAATATCTTCCCGTCCGAAATCTCAAACTCAAAAAATAAGTTCTTATCAAAATTTATCTACTGGTAAAAAAGTGCGGCATCCAAGATTTGGTATTGGCATAATAAAAGAATTATTTGATGCTCCGCCAAATACAAAAGCAGTTATAGATTTTGAAACAGCAGGAACCCGTACAATTTTACTTAAATTTTCAAAACTCGTTATTGTTGATTAAGAGCAAATACAAAAAAATATGTAAGTTTGTAGCACAAAAAAACTTCAAAAAACTATGGAATATAATACACAAAGAGAAAAACTAATCCTGCCCGAATACGGAAGGAATATACAAAATCTTGTAAATGAACTTAAAAAAATAGAAGACAAGGAAAAAAGAACAGAAATGGCAAAATATATTGTTCACTTAATGAACAATGTATCAAATCGCACACATAGCAATCAATATCACAAATTGTGGTATCATTTGGCAGTAATGGCAAATTTTGAATTAGATATTGATTATCCATATTCTTTGCCTGACCCAACAGAAATAACAAAAAAAGCCCCAAAACCGGAATACAAGAAAAATAAAATTATGTTTCGGTATTATGGAAAAAATATTGAAAATTTATTAAATGCCATTGCCGAAATGGAAGATGAAGGATACAAACGCTTTCTTACCGAAATTACTGCAAATCACATGAAAAAACTCTATGTTACTTGGAATAAAGCACAAATAACAGATAATGTGATTTTAGAAGATATAAAGAAAATCACAAATGGCAAATTGAATTACACAACAGAAGAAATACACCTATTACCAATAAAAGACCTTATCAGAAATCATTCTAATAACAGAAGATCTCAGAACAATAAAAATAATAATAGAAAGAGGGAAAACAATAATTAAGTGTAATGTATGTTTTTCAAGTAGAGGGAGGTCATAAACTTAATGGCAGCATAACTCCTCAAGGTGCAAAAAATGAAGCCCTTCAAGTATTAGCTGCTACACTTCTTACTCCAGAAGAAGTTACAATAAAAAACCTACCTGATATTCTTGATGTAAATAACCTGATAAAACTACTTAAACTAATAGGAGTTAAAGTCAAAAAAATTGACAATCACACTTATTCTTTTAAGGCAGACACTATAAACATAGATTCTTTATACTCTAAAGAGTTTTTTTATTTGGCTACACGGTTAAGAGGTTCAATCTTGATAGTTGGTCCTTTGTTAGCCCGTTTTGGAATAGGAATTATTCCTTCTCCCGGAGGAGATAAAATAGGTCGTCGCCGCCTTGATGTGCATGTAGAAGGCCTTACCGCTCTTGGAGCACAATTTGAATACGAACCGCAAAACAAAGTATATTCATTTCACACCAAAGACAAATTGCAAGGAACATATATGCTTCTGGACGAAGCTTCTGTTACAGGTACAGCTAATATTATAATGGCGGCAGTACTTGCCAAAGGAAAAACTACTATTTATCATGCTGCAAGTGAGCCTTATGTGCAACAACTCTGCAGAATGCTTACCAGAATGGGAGCTAAAATATCTGGTATAGGCTCTAATCTATTGGAAATAGAAGGAGTGGAAAGTCTTGGAGGCACACACCACACAGTACTTCCTGATATGATAGAAGTGGGTAGTTTAATAGGACTGGCAGCTCTTACCCAATCTCAAATAACAATAAAAGGAGTAAAATCTGAGCAACTCGGGATAATACCAAAATCTTTTTCCAAAATAGGAGTAAATATAGAATTTAAAGAAGAAGGGCTTTTTGTCCCCGAACATAAGCATTATAAAATTAAAAAATTTGTAGATGGCTCTTTAATGACTATTTCAGACGGAATTTGGCCTGCTCTTACTCCCGACTTAATTAGTATATTTTTGGTTACCGCAGTTCAAGCAAAAGGAAGTGTTATCATTCACCAAAAAATGTTTGAAAGCCGCTTGTTTTTTGTTGATAAACTTATAAACATGGGAGCACAAATCATCTTGTGTGACCCCCACCGAGCCACAGTTATCGGCATAGATAGAGAATATAATCTCCGTGCAACAAAAATGAGTTCTCCCGATATACGTGCCGGAGTTGCCCTACTTATAGCAGCAATGTCTGCAGAAGGAACAAGCACTATCCACAATATAGAACAAATAGATAGAGGCTACGAACATATAGACAAACGTCTCAATGCTATTGGTGCAAAAATAAAACGCATAGAAAAGGTATAGTTTTTGCTACCTGCTTCTATTTGCAAATAAAAAAGATAACTTTGTAACAAAAATATTTCAAATAATGGTAAAATTTATCAATATATTTATCCTAATTTTGGGGATACCTTCAATACTCTTTGCACATACCATTATCACAGATACAGACACCTCAAAAACCGATACCATTCCTCAATGGAAAATAGGAGGAGAAGGAAGTTTTAACTTTTCACAAGGAGTGCTCTCCAATTGGGTAGAAGGTGGTGAAAGCTCAATATCATTATTATCACTTCTTAATTTCAATGCTACATATAAGAAAAAAAGAAATGTGTGGACCAATACCATTGATTACAAATTTGGATTACTCAAATCGGGAGAAACAGGAATATTAAAAAAAACAGAAGACAAAGTAGAACTTAACTCAAAATATGGATTCAAAGCTATTGGTAATTGGTATTATTCTGCTGCTGCAAACTTTAAAACACAACTTTTTAGAGGATATGACTATCCTAATGACTCTGTAGTAGTGTCTGCATTTATGTCTCCTGCATATTGGATTTTTACTCTTGGTATGGATTTGAAAATAAAAGATAAATTCTCACTGTTTCTTTCACCTCTTACATCTAAAACTACTATAGTAAGCAAAATAAACCTTGTAGATGAAACAAAATACGGACTTGAAAAAGACCAACGAATAAAAAATGAAAAAGGTGCTTATGTGAAAATACTATACAAATTCAAACTTGACAAAAACATAGATGTAAATACAAAATGGGAATTTTTTTCTAATTATCTACACAACCCGCAAAATATAGATGTTAATTCTGAAACTACTACAAATATGAAAGTGAATAAATATTTATCAGTAACTTTGCTCTTGCATTTTATTTATGATGATGATATAAATATTCCTGTATATAAAATTGTAAATGGTGAAAGAAAGAAAATAGGAGTAACCAAAGGATTACAATTTAAAGAAATTATGGGAATAGGTTTTTCTTATAAATTTTAAAAAAGTATAAAAAAAAATGAAAAAAACAATTCTTATTACAATACTTGGAAGCATTATCCTCCTATCTTTTATAAAAATACAAGATAATCCCATAGGAAAACATTATTTCCAAATTACAAAAAATTTAGATATTTATTTTGACTTGATGCGGGAACTTGACTTATTTTATGTAGATGAAATAAATCCTGAAAAATTGGTAAAAACCAGCATAGACAAAATGTTAGAAACACTTGACCCTTACACAGTGTTCTATCCTGAATCAGATATAGAAGACTACAAATTTATGACCACAGGAGAATACGGAGGAGTAGGAGCCCTTATAACTAAAAAAGGTAATTACATAATGATAACAGACCCATATAAAAATGCTCCGGCACAAAAGGCTGGTATAATCTCAGGTGATGTAATACTGGAAATAAACGGCAAATCAATAAAAGGTAAATCTGTATCCGAAGTAAGCGACTTATTAAAAGGAGAACCGGGCACTACATTAGAACTTACTATAAAAAGATATGGCTTAAAAGAACCACTGAAAATAAAAATAAAAAGAGAAAAAATAAAAATACCTGCAGTATCATATTCCGCCATATTACAAAACCATATAGGATACATAAAATTACGCTCATTTACAATGGATTGCAGTAAAGAAGTGAAAGATGCATACAAAAAACTCAAAGAACAAGACCCTCAAATGCAAGGACTGATATTTGACCTTCGTGGCAATCCAGGTGGCTTGTTAATAGAGGCTATAAACACTGCAAATATATTTATACCCAAAGACAAAAAAATTGTTTATACCAAAGGAAAAGTATCACAATGGAACAGAGAATATAAAACTCCTGCACCTGCTGTAGATGATTCCATAAGACTTGTATTGTTGGTAGATGGAGGAAGTGCTTCCGCAAGTGAAATAGTATCGGGTTCAATACAAGATTATGATAGGGGAGTGCTTATAGGACAACGAACATTCGGCAAAGGACTTGTACAAACTACCAGAGACCTTTCATACAACACCAAAGTAAAGCTTACTACTGCCAAATATTATATTCCAAGTGGAAGGTGTATCCAAGCCTTAGACTATTCTCACAAAGATAAGAACGGAGAAGCAACAACTATACCCGATTCCCTAATAAAAGAATTTACTACTCAAAAAGGACGAAAAGTATATGACGGCAAAGGGATAGTGCCCGACTTAGTAGTGGATTTACCTGACTTCCCATATTATGTGGTATCACTGATAAACAAAAATATTATTTTCAACTATGCTTCTTTGTTTTACAACAAAGTAAAATCTATTCCCCAACCTCCCAAATTTTCTGTTACAGACTCCATATTATCCGATTTCAAAAATTATTTGGATACCGTTCATTTTACTTATGAACCTCAAACGGAAAAGGAATTGGATAATCTAAAAAAGATAGCTAAAGCCGAAAAATACCTAAAGGCTATAAAAGATAAACTTGGTGAAATAAAAACTGTATTAGATAAAGATAAAAAAAGAGATTTTGAAAAAAATAAATCTTTAATAAAACAAATATTGGAACAAGAAATAGCAGGTAGATACGCTTACAACCAAGGCAAAATAGCAACATTTCTTAAATATGACCCCGAAACCAAAGAAGCAATAGACGTACTATCGGATACGGCAAAGTACAATCATTACCTAAAAGCAACATACAAACCGGGAACGGATACGCTAAAGGTTAAAGCATATTGAAAAATAAATGGGAAAAGGCTATTTTAATTTTAAGCGCTTTGTTATTTTTCAGAATGATAAAGTGTTTAAACTATCGACCGACAGTGTATTATTAGGGTCTATCATTCCCAATAGCTTACAGCCTCCATGTATTCTGGATATAGGAGCAGGCACAGGAATAATTACTCTAATGATGGCTCAAAAATTTAACTCTGCATTTATAGATGCAATAGAAAAAGATGTTACATCGTGTCAATATCTCAAAAAAAACATATCATTATCACAATGGCAAAATAGAATAACCCCTTATTGTATGTCAATACAATATTATGCAAATAAAACCATAACTCGCTATCAACTTATTGTAAGCAATCCTCCATTTTTTAACACGGATATTTTACCTAATACAGAAGAAAAAAAACAGTTTAAGCATACTGTAACATTATCTTATGAAGAACTTTTTAATGCTGCAAATAAACTTAGCACAACAAACGGTATCTTTTATGCTACATTCCCATACAACGTATTAGATGAGATTATATATATTGCAACTCAACATAATTGGCACTCATTTTTTATTCAAAAAATAAAATGGACACCAAACAAAGATTTTGAAAGAGTAATATGTGGTTTTAACAAAAACTCGTTATTGCCCTTACAAATAGACGAATTGTGCATATATAACCAAAATGGCAGATACTCCTCTGCATATAAAAATATTACAAAAGATTTTTATTTGGATAAATTTTGGGAAAATCATTAAATGATAATTTGATAAAATTATCGAAGGTAAATTTAACCATATTTACCCAATAAAATAAAACTAAAAGATTTTGGGCAAAACAGCAATACAACTATACCCCATATTTTTGCAAAATCAGATTATTAATCATTTTAATTTTATCATCTACTTGTTTTAATGATTGTTCACCGCTAAATTTATTTTTTACACTAATGTAAAATTTTATTTTAGGTTCTGTTCCCGAAGGTCTTACAGATACTTTTGTGCCGTCATCATATACAAATTGTAGCACATTTGATACAGGAAAGCCTTGTAATGGCAATTGTTCTTCTTTTTGCAAATTCTTTATAATTTGTTGTTTGTAATCAAAAATTTTTACAAGTTGCGACTCTGGAACTTTTAACCCGTTCGTTCTTAAATCATCCATTATTGCCGATATTTCAGCAGCTCCTTCCACTCCTTTTTTCACAATGTTTATTAAATGTTCTTTATACAACGAATATTCAGTATAAATATCTTCTAATACATTTTTTAATGTTTTACCGTTTGATTTTGCCCATGCTGCTGCTTCTGCCAACAATGCTCCTGTTGATATTGCATCTTTGTCTCTTGCATAATCTCCTGTTAAAAAGCCGTAACTCTCTTCACCGCCACAAATAAAGCGTTGCTTACCTTCGTTCAATCGTATTACTTCTGCAATATACTTAAATCCTGTGAGCACTTCCACACATCTCACACAAAATGATTCGGATATATCACAAAGTAAGTCTGTAGTTACAATAGTTTTGACTATAAAATCGGTAGGGTTCAAGTCTGTTCTATGCTTGAGAATATAATAAGTAAGTAGTGTTGCTATTTGATTGCCATTAAGTAAAAACACTTCTCCTTTATGTAATATTCCAGCTGCTACTCTATCAGCATCGGGGTCGGTTGCCAACAATAAATCGGCATTTTCTTTTTTCATAAGTTCTACTGCCAAAGCTAATGCTTCTGCATTTTCAGGATTTGGAGAAGCAACGGTAGAGAAATTCCCATCAGGAATGGATTGAGACGGTTCAATAATCACATCGTTAAAACCATATAAACTTAAAGCGTATGGCATCAATTTTATTCCTGTTCCGTGAATTGGAGTATAAACAATTTTTAATGACCTTGGCACTTCCGGAAGTACCGATAGTGGTTTGATAGCTTCCAAATATGCTTTGTCCACTTCTTTTCCGATTACTTGAATAAGAGAAGGATTGGATTTGAAATTGATTTGAGAAACAGAATGTATTTTTTTTACTTCGTCTATAATATTTTTGTCATGGGGTGGTACAATTTGTCCGCCGTCTTCCCAATATACTTTGTATCCATTATATTCTTTAGGATTGTGTGAAGCTGTAATAACTATACCGCTTTGACAACCTAAATAGCGAATAGCAAAGGATAGCTCAGGTGTAGGACGAATATCATCAAACAAAAAAACTTTAATTCCATTGGCACTCATTATATTAGCAGTAGTTTCTGCAAAAAGACGGCTATTATTTCTGCTATCGTAAGCAATTGCAACTTTGATGTCTTTGTCTTTACCTTGGAAGCTCTTTTGCAAATAATTAGCCAATCCTTGGGTAGCCATGCCAACAGTGTAAATATTCATACGATTTGTGCCTGCTCCCATAATACCACGCAAACCACCGGTTCCAAATTCCAAATTTTTATAAAAAGCGTCTATCAATTCTTTTTCGTCATGTTCCAAAAGATATTTTACCTGTTGTTGTGTATCCTTATCAAAATCGTCTGACAACCAAATTTTTGCTTTTTCTTTTATGGATTCAATATCTATTTTCATATTTCTATCTTTTTTAAACAATTTTTTAAACTATCCTTCCAGTGTGGTATTTCTATATTCCATACAGTTTTTATTTTCTTTTTACTTAACACCGAATAATAAGGACGCCGTGCAGGTGTTGGATATTCTTCCGTAGATATAGGGATAATTTTTTTTATACTATTTTTTATATCTAAAATTTCTTTTGCAAAATCATACCAACTTGCTACTCCTTCGTTTGAATAATGATAAATTCCAGGATAAAACTCTCCTGTTTGTTCTGTTTTTTGGATAATATCAAGTAAAGTTTTAGCTAAATCTCCTGCATAAGTTGGGCTTCCTATTTGGTCAGATACAATAGTTAAGAATTCTTTTTCTTTTTCCAGTCTTAAAACGGTTTTTACAAAATTATGTCCAAAAGACGAATACAACCATGAAGTGCGTATAATTATTACCGCTTCATTGTTTTGTATTGCCAGCTCTCCGTTTCTTTTTGTTTTTCCATATACTCCTTGTGGATTTGTAGTATCTGTTTCCAGATAAGGTTTATAATGCTGTCCGTCAAACACATAGTCGGTAGATATATGGAAAATTTTTGCTTCGGGATTCATTTCTTGTGCTGCCCTAACAATAATTTCCGGTGCTACGGCATTTACCAATTGTGCCACTTCGGGTTCTTGTTCAGCTTTATCTACTGCGGTATATGCTGCTGCATTTATTACATAGTCGGCAGGATAGTGTGCAAAAAAACAAAACACTTCCCTGTCTTGTGTAATATCCAAATCCTCAATATCAATAAATCTAAATTCAAATGATGAATAACCCGGGGCAAGATTTCTGATTTCAGAACCAAGTTGCCCATTTGCCCCGGTTACTAATATCTTTTTCTTCACGCTTCAGGAATACTTTTTATTATTTCTTTCAAAAAATTATAAAATTTTTCTACGGATTCTATTTCTATTCTTTCGTCTGGAGAATGCACATCTCTTAATGTAGGACCGAAAGAAATCATATCAAGATAAGGATATTTTTCTAAAAACAATCCACATTCAAGTCCTGCATGAATAGAACGAACTATTGGCTTTTTGCCAAAAAGGTTTTCATATATATTTTCTGCAACACTTAATATTTGAGAGTTAGGGTTTGGTGTCCAGCCAGGATAACCTCCTGAATGTTCTACTTTACCCTTACCTAATGTCATTACTGCTTCTATGCTGTTTGCAATATCATATTTAGCAGAATCTACTTCGCTGCGTTGGCTTGTGGTAAGCTCTATCGTGTTGTTATCCAGCCATTTAATAGAAGCAAGATTTGTAGAAGTTTCCACAAGTCCTTTCATCCTTTTACTCATAGATATTACTCCATTGGGTAAGCCGTATATTACATTCAAAATATTATTTTTTGTTTCGTTGTCAATCACATCACTTGGTAAATCATGTGATTCCAAATCAAGTTTTATATCAGGTTCTACTATTTTTATTTCGTTTTCTATTTCTGCAATAAATTTATTAAAGTCAGCCCTTACATTTTCTTTGTATTTGTGAGGAACGGTTATAATTGCATAAGCTTCACGAGGGATAGCGTTGCGTAAATTACCGCCTTCAAATTTATGTATTTCAATACCATATTTTTTGTTCATGGTCCACAAAAAGCGGTTAAGTATTTTTATTGCATTACCTCGGTTTTTGTTTATATCGTCACCTGAATGTCCACCCTTAAGTCCACTTATTGATATTTTAAGTGCTTGATGAGATTTGGGTCCTGGTAATGAATGAAAATTAAAATATCCTACAGTATCTATGCCTCCTGCACAACCAATAAATATTTCTCCTTCGTCCTCAGAATCAAGGTTTAATAAAATTTTCCCTTCAAAAAATCCTTCTTCCATATTAAAAGCTCCGGTTAGTCCTGTTTCTTCATCTACAGTAAATAATGCTTCTATAGGACCGTGTTGCAAAGTGTCATCAATTAATATTGCCATTTGTGCTGCCATTCCTATTCCGTCGTCAGCACCAAGTGTTGTTCCTTCAGCAGTAACCCAACCACCTTCTATTTTTGTTTTTATAGGGTCCGTTTCAAAATTGTGTGGAGAATCACTATTTTTTTCACATACCATATCCATGTGGCTTTGTAGCACAATAGGCACTCGGTTTTCATATCCAGGTGTAGCATTTTTTTTCATCAATACATTACCAGCTTTGTCCACTTTTACTTCTATGTTATGTCTTTTTGCCCATTCTACTAAAAAATTTCTTATTTTATCTTCTTTTTTTGAGCATCTTGGAATTTTGGTAATTTCATCAAAAATTTCCCATACTATTTTAGGATTTAAATCTCTTATCGTTTTTTCCATAATATTTATATTTTTAATTTGTTTTTTACAAAGGTATATAAAAATTAACTGTAAATTAATTTTAACGAAAGGTTTATTTTATTTGTATTTAGATGATAATCTCCAAATAAAAAACCAATCAAATTAGGGAAGTTCCTTACACCATTTTATTATCTACACTCACGGCTTATCCATAAATTGCGAGACTAATATGTAAAAAGCAGGAAATCCTTTTCGGAAGTCCCGCTTTTGAAAAAGTTTTATCAGATAATAACAATAAAAGAACGTTGCACGAACTTTTTTATCTGTAAAAATCCATTTTAGGAGGTATTTTTTTTATTTATAGAGATGTATCAGAGTGGTTACAATACTTTTATTTTTATATT
>CAYQWX010000058.1:0-12851 GCA_964421355.1 uncultured Bacteroidales bacterium | reverse complement strand
GGTAATGTGGGAATAGGAACAACAACTCCTGCAGAAAAGCTTCATATTAATGGTAGTGTAAGAGGAAATCAATCAGGAGCATTGCGTATCAGTACCGGACATGGGTATGTAGATATAGGTCCTAAAAATACAAGTTGGTGTCATTTTTATACAGACAGGAATAGGTATTATTTTGATAAAGGTATTACTGTTGATCAAGGACTTATCGGAAGTTATAATGAAGATTTGCAGTTACAGACAAGTGGCACAACACGAATTATGGTGCTAAATTCCAACGGACATGTTGGGATAGGGACAACTTCACCAAGTTATCCTTTAACTGTAATAGATGGGGATGATGATTATGTGGGGTACTTTGAAAGTACGGAATCCAATGCTAATAATATAGCCGTATATGGAATTTGTGCGAATACCGATCACTACGGAATTGGCGGATATTTCAGAGGAGGTTATATGGGGTCGTTTTCTTTTGTAGAAGCGACAGGAGACGATAGGTATTATGGATCTTATAATAGGGTATCAAATTCAAATTCTTCGACTTCAAAAATATATGGTGTTTATGCAGATGCAAGGGGAGTAGGAGAGGTTTATGGAGTGTATTCGCATGCAGGTAAAGGCGAGCTCAATATCGGAGTTGTTGGAATTGGCGATGGAGATGATAATCACAATGATTTGGGAGTATATGGGTATGTTAAACAAACTGGAAGTCATGGTATTTATGGATACAATGGTACTACCTCTACCACACAAGATTATACAACATCCGCCGTTTATGGCGAAAGTACTTATGATGTGAATGGGATAACAAATAATACTGTCTATAATGCAGCCGTACAAGGGTGGGATAGTCCTTCAGACGATCATGATGGAATAGGAGTTTTCGGTCATTGTTGGCCTGATAACTATTGGGGATATGGAGGCTGGTTTAATGGAGGATATTATGGCGTAAGAGCAGAGGGATATTCTGGGAATTATTATAAAAGTTATTTAGGAACATACAGCGGCGGAATACTTGCAAAAGGCGAGGTTGGGGCAAGTGCTATAGGTACCCAAATAGGCGTGGCTGCTATATCCAAAGGGATAGGATTGTTAAGTATGGGGGATAATAATGCTCCTGCAGCATTTTTTGAAGGAGGAGTTATTCATCATGGTTATGACGCTATGCTAATAGAAGATGGTGAAGGAAACAATATTCCCGCTTATACAATGGTATCAAATGATGTTACAATACAAACAGTCGGTCAAGGTACTTTACAAAACGGACATGCTTCAATATCTTTCAATAATAAATTTTCTTCTACTGTTTCTTCGTCCAACCCAATAGTAGTAATTATCACACCTACTTCAACTGGCATGGGGAATTTGATAGTAACATCTACTACGATTAACGGTTTTGATGTAACCTCAGAAACAGGTGCTTCAGGCACATTTAATTGGATTGCAATTGGCAAAGTGAAAGGATATGAAAATGTAAGTGTGGATGATAAATATACGAATCCGGATTTTATAAACGAACAAAAACAAAAATTATATCCTGCAAATAAAGATTTTGCACCTGTAGGCTCTGATGAATTTTATATAACAGCACCTACCACAAAAAAGGTTGGCAAGAAAATTCCGGTTGATCCAAAAAAGAAAGATTTGCCAAAGGTTTCGTCTGTCAGTTCGTCTCAAAAATAAATTTCAATTGTAAGGGAGGCTTTTGCCTCCTTTTTTATTTTCCACTCAAAAATACAGTAGTGTCATCATGGTAGAATATATCTAATACATTTAATTACGGTACTATATACAAAAACTATTTTTGCAAAGGTCTAAAAATAAGAATTCCTGTAGAATTCTAAATATCAGAAAATTTCTCAAAGTCAAATAAGAATATTTTAATTTACTCCTTTATCTAGCCAATCAAAGTTTTGAGTAAGGTCTTTAAGTATTGAATTAATTTGCGTTATTTTATTCATTAAGTTTAGTATTTTTTCTTCATCATTTTCGTTTTCGGCATCGGCTAATTCTTTTATGAGTTCATCTCGTTTTATTTCTAAAATCTTTTTTTTGAATAACAATATTGTTACTATTATGTTTTGGTATATCATATCTTCTTCGGAATAAGTATAGATATTGTAATTTTCAAAAATTCTACTTAATTTATGTTTTGAAAAAAGTATGTTTGCCGCCACCTCTCTTATTCCGCTATCTTGATGATTTATAAAATAATCTATATCTGTATTTCCTTTTAAATATTCTTCATAAATTTTCCCAAAAACAGGGTCTGAAAATGTGATGTTATCACCTTTAAGCTCTGATATTACTATGTCAGCGGCTTTAAATGTTTGTCCATCTATAGAAATAGTTTTATCTCCGTATTTGAGTAATATTTTTATTATTTCTTCTTCTTGAGGTTTGTAATATATATTTGAAATAAAGGTTGGCAGTGAGGGGGTTTTCTTTTCTTCTTTTTTGTCTGTTTCTGTTATCGGTATTTTCTGTTTTTGTTTAGCCTGTTTTTGATATTTATTGTAAAGAATTTTATTTAGTTCGTCATACAAAAACTCTTCTTCTACATTGAGTAGTCCTGATATTTCTTTTATATATATACCTCTTGTTACAGGATTATCGAAAGATGCTACCGATACTAATATTTCATGTATTGCCTGTGATTTTTTGTAAGGGTCATTTTGGGTTTCTTTAAGTAAAAATTCTGCTTTGTATTTTATAAAATCTTGTTCATTTTCTTTAAGATATTCCACCACTTGTGAAGCCGTCCATTTAGTAGTAATGCTGTCGGGGTCTTCACCTTCGGGCAGTGCAACTATACGGACATTCATACCTTCTTCCAGTGCTAAATCTATGCCTCGCAAAGAGGCTTTAATACCTGCAAAATCTCCATCATACACTATTGTAAGGTTTTTTGAAAAACGCCTTAATGTGATTATTTGATTAGTGGTAAGAGATGTGCCAAGAGAGGCTACTACATTTTCCACCCCAGCCCTAAACAATCCTATCACATCGGTATAGCCTTCTACCAGATAACATTTGTCATTGCTTATAATATGCTTTTTGGCAAAATAAAGTCCGTAAAGATTATCCCGTTTTTGAAAAATTTCGGTTTCGGGTGTGTTTAGGTATTTTGCAGTATCTTTTGCTTTTCCCAAAACTCTTCCACCAAAACCTATTATCTTTCCTGTAATATTATGTATTGGAAAAATTATTCTATTTACAAAACGGTCTGTATATCCATTAGATTTTTTTACTATTAGTCCTGCTTTGGATAGGTTTTCATCTTTGTAACCTTTGCTACGGGCAAAAGAATAAAAATCTTTGCCATCTGACATTGCAAAACCAAGTTCAAATTTTTCTATTAGATATTCGGGGATTTTGCGTTCTTTTAACAGATATGGTAGTGCTACTGATTTCCCCCAGTCAGTATTCCACAGGTTGTTTTTGAAATGTTTTAGTGCTATTTCGTTTAAGTTAAAAAGGATTTCTCGCAGTTTTTGTTTAGCTATTGCTTCATCGTCTATAGGAGCTTCTTCTATCTCTATTCCATACTTTTTTGCTAAAAACTTCAGAGCTTCATAATAAGAAAGTTTTTCGTGTTCCATAATAAATGAAACCACATCTCCGGCTTTTCCACAGCCAAAACATTTGAATATACCTTTGGCAGGAGACACTACAAAAGAAGGAGTTTTTTCATTGTGGAACGGACATAAGCCTACATAATTGGAACCCCGTTTTTTAAGGTTTACAAATTCACTTATTATTTCCACTATATCTGCAGTGGCAAGTATTTTATCTTTTGTTTCCCTACTTATCATTTTTTATTTAAAGCTTTGTTTATTTCTCTTACCAATTTAGGTCCTTCGTAAATAAAACTTGTGAATATCTGTATTAAGTCTGCTCCTGCCTCTAATTTTGCTTTTGCATCTTCTACACTAAATATTCCCCCAACACCAATCAGCACCTTATTTGCTGGTAATTTTTTACGCAAATAACTTAAAATTTCTGTACTATGAACAAAAAGTGGTTTACCACTTAATCCACCTGGTCCTATTTTTTTTATTTCTTGTTCCGATAATGATATGCCTTTTCGTTCAATGGTAGTATTTGTAGCAATTACTCCTGCTATGTCCGATTGTATTACTATCTCAACAATATCATCTAATTGAGATGTTGTGAGGTCAGGTGCTATTTTTAAGAAAATAGGTTTTGGGAAGGTATGTTGATTATTTATTTTTTGAAGTTTTGATAAAATATCAGATAAAGGCTTTTTTTCTTGTAAGGCCCTAAGTCCCGGAGTGTTAGGAGAGCTTACATTTACCACAAAATAATCTACTACATTAAACAAATCGTTAAATGCTTTTACATAATCGTCAATGGCATTATCATTTGGTGTTATTTTGTTTTTGCCAATATTGCCACCTATTATAATGTCCGTTTTTTTATGTTTTAAGCGAGGTATTGCATTTTGTGTTCCCTTGTTATTAAATCCCATTCTGTTTATTAAAGCTTTATCCTTTTTTAAGCGAAAAAGACGGGGCTTGGGATTACCAGGTTGAGGCTTTGGTGTGAGTGTGCCTATCTCAACAAAACCAAAACCTAATGCACCAAGAGCATCAAATACTTCTGCATCTTTATCCAGTCCTGCGGCTACTCCTATGCGATTAGGAAATGTGACTCCTGCTATAGTTACGGAGGTGTCATATTTATGATTTGCTCTGTATGCAAGTTTGAGCAAAGGAGTGTTTTGAAATATTTTGAAAAAGAAAAATACTATACTATGGGCAGTTTCAGGTGAAAGTAAAAAAAGTATTTTTTGTAGTAATTTGTAAAACATTGCCAAATGGAATTAAAAAAAATCTTAATTGACAAAGTAAGATATTTTTATTTTATAATGCTTGCTAAATTATAATCTTATTACAAGGTAGATTGAAAAACAAATATGTTTCAGCAGAAAACACTTAAATAATATTGGTAAAACATTAAATATTTCTTATATTTTCCATATATTCAATTGCTTTTTGTAGGTCTTCGGGTGTATCAACAGATATGGTTTCAGAATATGTAATTGCCGTTTTTATATTATAGCCATGTTGCAACCATCTTAATTGTTCAAGAGATTCCGCTTTTTCGGCTATGGTTGTTTGTAATGTAGATATTTCTTTGAGCACATTAGTCCGGTATCCATATATACCTATATGTTTGAAAAATGTAGATAGGGACAACCAATCACTTTCTTTTCTATCCCGAACATAGGGTATTGTTTGCCTACTAAAATACAAAGCATATCCATGTATATCGGTTACTACTTTGGGTATATTGGGGTCAAATAATTCTTGTGTAGTAGTTATTTGCTTGATTAAAGTTGCTATTTGAGCATTTTCATCTTGTTGCAATATTGAGATTACTGTTTTTATTTGGGTAGGGTCAATAAAAGGTTCATCACCTTGCAAATTTATTACAATGTCATATTGCCCCGTAATTTTTGTAATTGCTTCTGCACAGCGTTCGGTTCCGCTTTTGTGGTAAGCACCCGTCATTATCACTTCTCCACCAAATTGTTTTACTACATCAAAAATTCTCTTGTCATCTGTTGCCACCATTACATTTCTATTGGCTTCCAAAGCCCTCTCATATACATGTTGTATCATAGGTTTAGTTCCTATCATTGCTAAAGGTTTGCCTTCAAAACGGCTGGAATGATAGCGTGCAGGTATTATGATTATGGGTTTCATTGCTTAAATATTTGTTTTTCCTTTTTATACAATAGTTTTAGTAAATCGTAAGATAAAAGTGGATAACTTTTTTCATTAACATTTTTCAAGGCATTATTCACTTTGTTTTCAAAATTTATCTGAAATGATTTTAAGCTTTCTTCATTTTTCAAATAGTCATTATTTACAAATTTATTTAGTTTTTCAAATATTGAAAATGCATGATTGGGGTTTGCTTCAAAAGAGTTTGTATTTTTATCAAAATGATTATCCATTGCTTCTCCATAGGGTGAAGTTTGATATTCTGTAGGGAAATTGCGGATACCAAAAAATATTGGCACAGCTGGATGAATACATGGATTAAGCGGACTAAACCACAATACACATCCATAATCAATTGGTTTGTGTGGCTGCAATACAGCAATTACACTAAATTTAGTTCCTGCATTACATATACGAGGAACAATATTTTGATGCGGATTTTTGCGAATTTTGTAATTGGTCTCAAAATCTGTCCATTCATAGTGAAATGACAATACTTTGTGTATGTCTGCCTTTAATATTTTTTTGTCAGGATAGAATGAAAATGGGATATGTTCATTGTAGTTTACTTTCTTTTTGGCAAGCAAATTATATCCTGCCCAATGGCGAGGCACATTGCCAATAGAATATAAAGAGGAAGGGCTTCCGTATGCTTCTCTAAAATTAAACGGTTTACCTGATTTTGGATTATACCATTTACGTTTTATCGCATACCTTACTACATCCCTGCTTCCCAGGAAGTTAGCGGTATCTTTTAAGTTTATTTCTTCTATTGTATAATAGTTAGGTATTATGGCTACTTGGTCATCGGGAACTCTCTGTGCCACCCAATGCTTTCCTTTCACTACTGCCAATATCCATATTTCAGAAGTGTCGGCAATGATATATGTTCTACCTGACGAATAATAACCGTATTTGCTAATGAGTTTGCCAGCTATACGAACACCTTCTTTTGCCGAATGTGCTTTTTCTGCTATAAGGTGTCTTAATTGGTATCCTAACAAACCTGTAGCTTTGTCTTCTTTTGATGGACAGGAGTTTGAACAAATAAATACTCCGTGTTCATTTAGATAAACGTCCCCAAACTCTTCTGTGGTTGTTTCTATTAGTATATATGAGTTTGTATTTCCTTCCTCTTTTATTGATTTACCTGAGTGTAGTTTTATGAGATGCCCTTTTTCAAAGTTAAATTCCGGCACCTTGAACAAATTAACAACCTTGTTGCCCCAATCATCTTCATTGTGCCCTACCATAACTACTCCTTGCTTAGAAGCCTTTTTGCCAACAGCAATTGTATAACAATCATAATTTTGTCCGTACAAAGAAGCAACAAAGAATATAGAGATAATAATTAAAAAAAAATGTTTCATTTTATTTGATTTTTAGAAAATTATAAATGAAAGTCCAACGCTAAACATAGAAATATTTTTAAGGTTATTATTAGTATCAAAAACAGGTGTTACAAAATAACGGAAATTTATTCCAAATTTGTCGTAATATGCTTTAATATACAAATTACCTGTTATCTTATTTATTCCGGGCAATCCGTATGTTTTAATTTTTATTTTATCCTTTGAGAGAAAAAATATATCATCACCTTTGTATTTTCTATATGTAGATAATACATATCCCATTTGTGCACCAATAGTAAATTTGAAGTTTTTGCCACGCAAGTTTTTATTTGTTTTTAATCTTATTTCTATTGGAACTCCTACCGAAGATATTCCTATTTTGTTTTTTGCATAAGAAACGGTATCGCTTATGTTTTGTAAAACAGGATTTCCCGTACTATCTTTGCTTATACCAAAGTTTGAATAAATATTAAAAGCATCGGCAGTTATTCCAAGAGCTATACTTACATTTTTTTCTTTTCCAGTAATAAATAAATATGCGGTTGCATTTATTTCAGTACTTTTATATTCCATTGAAGCAGTAGAAGGTAAGTTTTGTAATTGCAATAAATTTACATCCAATGTTAAATCCTCATTCAAAAACTTTTTAGAAAGAGTGTCTTGCTGCGAAAAGGAATATTGTGCTATAATCAAAAAAAGTATGAAAAATTTAATTTTTGTATTCATAAAAATAAATGTTTTTCTGCAAATTTATAAAAATTAATGTAATATAAATAAAATTACATTTTATAGTTAATTTCAAGCACCAATACGAGCTTTATTTATTGGTAAGATCGTTACATCAAAACCAAATAAACACAAAAAAAGACTAAAAATAAATTTCTTGTTTTTTTAATCAACTATTACCAAATGGTAATTCTTTTTACCTTTTTGAATAAGGATATATTTGTTTTTGATTAAGTCTTCTTCGGTTACCATTTGGTCGATTGATTTAACTTTTTCTTTATTTATACTTATGCCGTTTCCTTTTACCAATCTTCTGGCTTCTCCTTTGGATAGGATAATGCCTGTATCTGCAAGGAATGAAACTATATCTTTGTTTAGTTGCTCTTTCGTTATATTGTATTGTGGCACTCCTTCAAATACTTCCAAAAGTGTTTTTTCGTCAAGGTTTTGTATTTCTTTGAGAGGTTGTTTATTAAAAAGTATTTGTGAGGCATTAAGTGCATTTTGATAGTCTTCTTCAGAGTGTATCATTATGGTTAGTTGTTTTGCAAGTTCTTTTTGCAATAGTCGCCTTTCGGGAGCTTGATTGTGTTCTTCTATGAGGTTCTCTATTTGTTCTTTGGGTAAAACAGTAAATATTTTAATGTATTTTTTTGCATCTTCATCCGACACATTTAGCCAAAATTGATAGAATTTATATGGAGATGTTCTTTGAGGATCTAGCCATATATTACCAGTTTCAGTTTTTCCGAATTTTTTTCCATCCGCTCTTGTAATTAGTGGACATGTGATACCGTGAGCTTCTCCACCTTCTTTTCTGCGTATTAGTTCTATTCCTGTTGTTATGTTTCCCCATTGGTCAGAGCCTCCAAGTTGTAACTTACAGTTTTTTGTTTTGTACAAGTGCCAAAAATCTGTTGCTTGTACTAATTGATAAGAAAATTCAGTAAAAGACATTCCGCTTTTGCCTTCTTGTGATATGCGTTTCTTTACAGAGTCTTTGGCGAGCATATAATTTACTGTTATATGTTTACCAATGTCTCTTATGAAGTCTATAAAAGAAAATTTACCTATCCAGTCGTAATTGTTCAATATTTCTGCATTGTTAGGAGTACTGTCAGAAAAGTCTAAAAATTTTGATAATTGTTGTTTTATTGCTTCTTGGTTTTTTCTAATAGTATTTATGTCTAAAAGGTTTCTTTCTTCCGATTTGCCTGATGGGTCACCTATCATGCCCGTTGCTCCACCTACAATTAGTAATGGTTTGTGTCCGAAGCGTTGGAAGTGTTTAAGCATCATTATAGATACGAGGTGTCCTATGTGCAAAGAGTCTGCTGTGGGGTCTATGCCAACATAAGCCGTTACCATTTGGTTATTTTCAAACAGTTTTTCCACACCTTCTGTTTTGTTGTGGAGCATATCTCTCCATTGAAGTTCTTCTATGTAGTTCATATATCTTTTATTTTGTTTTAGTTATTATATTTTCGTTAAACATATTGTTCGGGATAAAGAGTTCCGTAATAGTTATACTTGCTTCTGCCAAAGAGCTATTTTGTATAGCAGAAGTGCTAAATAATGAGCCTTTTAATGCTTTGTTTGTTTGGAGTAATACGATAAGTATAATTCCAATTATGAAAAATGCTTTTATGGATGCAATTGCCGCACCTCCTATTCTTATTAAAAATGACAGTCCGATAGATGATAAAAATTTGTCTAATAATATTGCTAAAAGTTTAATTATGATTATGACTAATATGAATGTTACAATAAAAGCAGCAGGTTTTATCCAACTATCATTTACGCCAAATGTATTTTTAAAAATATCAACAGTATATGAAGAGCCGTTTATACCAATAAAAATTCCTAAAATAACTCCGACCAATCCAGCGAGTTCTTTGATTATGCCTTTTATAAATCCACGTATTGTGGCTGCAAGTAAAAGTATGAGAAGTATTATGTCTATGGAGTTCATAGCTCTATTTGTTCTTTTTGTGTATTTACAAAATTCACAAGTTCTTTTATGTACTGTTGGTCAAATGAAAATTTTGCTCCTGCCGTTTGATATATAGAGGAAATATCTCTGGTATAACCAAGACTTAAAGCTTTTTTGTATGCACTTATTCCTTGTTTGTTGTTATGTGTGAAATTTTTCCACACTGCAATTGCACCAAGTTGAGCAAAGCCATATTCTATGTAGTAGAATGGCACTTCAAATATGTGTAATTGTTTTTGCCACAATATTTCTCTATAAAATTCAAACTCGTTCCAAGATAAGTTATCAGGTGAAAACTCTTTGTATATTTCGTTCCAGATATTTCGTCGTTCTTGAGGTGTTAGTTTAGGGTTGAGATATATGTGATGTTGAAATAAATCTACCATTGCTATCCAAGGAAGTACTTCTATGATGTTTTCCAATTGTCTGAGTTTGGCTCTATTTGTATCTTTTAGATTATTAAAAAACAAATGCCAGTGTTTCATAGATATTAGTTCCATAGACATTGATGCAAATTCGGCTACTTCGGAAGGGAACTCTTTGAATTCTACTAATGGTAAGGAGGCTGTAAGAAATGTATGTATAGCATGTCCTCCTTCGTGAACCATTGTTTGAAGGTCGTGAAAGTTGCCTGCAAAGTTTGCAAAAATGAAAGGCATGCCTGATTTGTATAAAGGATAATTAAAGCCACCGGGAGCTTTGTTTTTGCGTGACTCTAAATCTAACAATCCGTTTTCTTTCATTGTGGAAATAAAATTGCCAAATTGGGAATCTAATAATGAAAAGGCTTCTATGGTATCATCTAAAATATTTTTTGGGACAAGTGGGGTATCTCCCCATATATCAACGGAGAGGTCATAAGGAGTAAGGGTTTTTAAGTTTAACTTTTCCTTTCTTGTTTGATAAAATTGTTTTACAAGTGGTACGATATTTAATTTTATTGCTCTGTGGAATTTATGACAATCTTTGGGTGTGTAATCAGTGCGTCCAAGTTCGTCAAACTTATAATCTCTATAATTTTTATATCCGGCATTTATTGCTATTTGATGGCGGAGTTTTACGAGTTTATCAAACAATTCGTCCAGTTCTGTTGATACACTTTTTCTTTTTTCTACTATTTTTTGATATATGTCTTTGCGAAAAGCTCTGTCTTTGTTTTCCAAAAGAGAAGAGGCTTGTTGCAAGGTAAGTTCTTTATCATCTATTGTTATTGATAGAGGAGATACTATTTCGGCAAATTTTTGTTCCAATTGCCTCATCTCCGCAAGTAAAGGAATATTTTTTTGACTATATGTTTTAAGTTTTAGAGAAGTTTGCTTAATCATATTACCATAAGGCACACTTGGCAATAAGTTAATGGCTGGTGAAGTTATAAACTTTTTGTCTAATTTGTTTGCCGCTTCTTCTTCATACGGTAGGATATCTGTGATATATTTTACATAAGCATTTTTGTATTCTTGATTTGAGGTATCTTGATTGGTGCGTATATAACGCCATGCTAAATCCTCTTCCAAGGTTTCGTACAAATCGCTTCTGTCTTGTAACCATTGTTCCAGGGCTCCGCGGGTATCTATATTCCTTTTTTGTAAATCGTCAAAATAAGGTTTTATGGTATCCCACGAAGTTATGTGCAAATTACTGTCAATAAACTTTTTCATTTATCTATTTGGAATCTTCTTCTTTTATTACGGATTCTTTATTTTCTTTTTTTTCGTCTTTATTTTCTTCTTCTATTTTTATTAAGTCGTGTGATTGTAGTAAATTATACCACTTAACAACTTTTTTCATATCTGACACATATACTCTATTTCTGTCATATTCAGGCAATACTTTTTCAAAATATGACTTTATTTCATCGTTAGAAGGTTTTGCCGGTAATGACACGGGCTTACCTTCTTCTGCCTTGTATATATTTTTAAACACTTCTGCAAGAGGAGTCTCTCCTGTTTGGGTATATATGGCAATGTCTTTTAATGCACTCACTTTGTAACTATTGCTAATTATTGTTTTAGTTTTGTTTTCTATTGATTCTACAACAATACCTTTGTTTGTTTGCGATACAAGTTTGTATAATCCTGGTTTTCCTGAGATTGCCAAAATGTCTTTTAACATAATTTTATTGTTTTTTTATTGAACTTGCAAAGTTAATCAAAAGTAAGTAAAGTTATAAATGTTATCTTTTTGTTTTTTGCGGATAAGAAAATGCTGAAAATATTATTTTTTAAATAAATTGTAACTTATGGAAAAAATCCTTTCATTATTATTTTCTCCCTTTACCAATTAAAAAGGCAAATATGACGCAATGGATACTGTGTGAATAAATTATGTTGTTTTGTCTTTGACTTGCATTAGCTAATAAAACAATTTACCTAAATTAATATTGCGTTTATTATTGAAATCGTATCGCTTATTTTCCAAAACACTACGCATATAAAACCACGATGTAAGCATTTATTTTTTGTTTTTTCTTTGTTTACAGAATTAAAAAAATAGTTAAACTATGAAAACAAAAAAATTGTTATTGCTTAGTGCATTGGCTTTATTGTTAGTCGGAACAGGATGTAAAAAGTATGAGAATGGACCCATGATTAGTTTTCACTCCAAAAAGGAAAGAGTAGTAAACAACTGGAAAGTAATTACTTACAAAATCAATGGACAAGATGAATCGTTGGATGGTGAAGAAATCTTATTTGATTTTAATGAAGATTACACTGGAAAACTAACGGATAAGGTGCCTGATGAAGATGGTGATGTTGATGTATATGAAGATACTTTTAAGTGGAATTTTAATGGCGACAAAACAAAATTAATTTTGACTTATAACGATGGAGACACTTACGATTCAGGAGACAAAGAAGAATATACAATCCTTGAATTGAGAGAAAGCTCTATGCAATTAAGATTGATAGATGGTAACGACAGGGAAGATTATTATCTAATACCGCAATAATTGAGGTAAATACTTTTTATTTTACCAAGGAGGGTGTAATAAATAATTGTTGCACCCTCTTTTTGTAAGGAAATTTTCGT
>CAYQWX010000057.1:0-13150 GCA_964421355.1 uncultured Bacteroidales bacterium | reverse complement strand
TATATAATATTTTTTGTAACTTGTTAGGAACTGGACTTTTTACCTTTTATCCTTTTTGAGAATTAAATTGTTGGAAATCAATATGCTATTTCATTACTAAAAATTATTTTGGACAGGATTGTTTTTAAGTTATTCTTTAAAATTTATTAAAAATTTTTACTATTAGTTGTCATAATTATATATATTTGCAATATACAATTTTTAGAAAACATAATCTAATGAAACTCAAAAGTATAATTATAGAAGATGACCCCCTATCTATGCAACTTCTAAAAGATATTATTTCTCGGATAGACGATGTGGAAATAATAAACACCTATGCAACGGCAAAAGATGCCTATAATGATTTAGAAAGCATTAAAAATATAGATTTAATCTTTTTGGATATTGAAATGCCGGATATGACTGGGTTGGATTTTTTAAAATACATGGATAAAGGTCCTGAAATAATTATTATATCCGGACGAGCTGAATATGCAATAGATGCTTTTGAGTTTGAGGTGTCAGACTATTTACTTAAACCACCATCTTTACCAAGATTACTCAAGGCGATAAAGAAAGTAAAAAAGCACATAACGGTAAAAAGAGAAAAACCTGTGGCAGAAGGAACTAATGCCAATAGTATTTTCTTAAAAACAGATAAGGGTATTAAAAGTTTTGTTCCTGATAATATAATCCATATAGAAGCAATGGAAAATTATGTGAAAATTTATTATACCGATGGGGTATATATATCACATAATACAATAAAAAAAATGTTAGAGATACTTCCCTCAAAATATTTTATGAGAGTTCACAGGTCATATATACTTAACTTGAAAAAAATAAAACTAATACAATCTCATTTTGTAGAAGTGGAAACTACAGAAGGAGCAAAAGTGATACCTATTGGCAAAAAGTATAGAGATGAATTTTTTAATCGTATAAATGTGCAATAAATTATGATTTCTTTGAGAACACTGTTTTTGAAAAATGTTGCACAAACATCTCCTGCCCCTTTATTATTAGAAATTAAAAAAGCAAAAGGGATTTATTTATATGGACTTGATGGCAAAAAATATATAGATTTAATAGCAGGAGTGTCTGTGAGTAATGTCGGGCACAGAAATGTGAGAGTACTTAATGCCATACGAAAACAACTTGCAAAATATATGCATACGCATGTATATGGAGAATTGGTAATGTATCCACAAGTGAAACTTGCTCAACTTTTAGATAATTTATTGCCTTATTCTCCTGCATCAGTTTATTATGTAAATTCAGGTGCAGAGGCAATAGAAGGGGCAATTAAACTTGCTAAAAAATATACAGGACGTACAGAAATAATTAGTTTTAAAAATGCTTACCATGGTAGTACTCATGGTGCTTTGAGCATACAAGGGGCAGAAACATATAAAACAGCATTTAGACCACTGCTTCCTGATACTCGCCAGATAGAATTTAATAATGAGAATGATTTGCAACACATTACTTCCAGAACAGCTTGTGTAGTGGTAGAACCTATACAGGGTGAAGCAGGTATTATTTTACCTAAAAATGATTTTTTACAAAAACTTAGAAAAAAATGTGATGAGGTCGGAACTTTGCTTGTATTTGATGAAATACAAACAGGAATAGGACGGACGGGTACCATGTTTGCTTTTGAACAGCTTGGAGTGGTCCCTGATATTATTACTTTGGCAAAAGCTTTTGGTGGAGGTATGCCATTAGGTGCTTTTGTTGCTCCTAAGCATATAATGGATTCCCTTAAAGATAATCCTGCTCTTGGTCACATTACCACTTTTGGTGGGCACCCTGTATCGTGTGTGGCAAGTTATGAGAGTCTGAAAATAATACTTGAAAAAGAATTACATACACAAGCTATAAAAAAAGGTAATTTGTATAAAGAACTTCTACACCACCCGCTTATAAAGGAAGTGAGAGGATTAGGATTGTTTATTGCTGTGGAATTGGGAGAAAGTGAGTTGCTGTTTAAGTTTATGGAAAAAGTAATACAAAACGGCATCCTTACCGATTGGTTTTTGTTTAATGACCATTCGTTTAGGATTACTCCACCTCTTACAATTACAGAAGACGAAATAAAAATAAGTGTGAAAAAGATTATAAAGACTTTGAATGAATTATAAAAAGTAAGAAAGAAGAATATTGGGACAATGAATATTGATATATTATATTAAGAGTATCTCTATTTATTTTTGCAATATTGCAAATAAATTACTTCACATAAAATTTTTACCTTTGTCAAAAAGATTTTTAAAATAAGTGAAATTTTTTGTTAAAATATTATTCTCGGTATTATATCTTATCCTTTTTACTACCTTTTCAAATGCACAAAAAAAGGAAAAAATAAATCCTAATGGTTACAATATTTTTTATTATCCCAATGGAGTAAAGTCAAGTGAAGGTTATATGAAAAACGGTCAGCCGGACGGTTATTGGAAAACTTATTATCCAACGGGAATATTAAAGTCGGAAGGTAATAGAAAACAAACTTTATTAGATTCTGTGTGGGGTTTTTACAATGAGAAGGGTGATACAATGGAAATTATAAATTACCTTATGGGTAAAAAAAACGGTTATGATATAAAATACAAATATGATTATACGGATACGGGAAAAATAAAATATTTGATTTCAAAAGAACTTTATCTAAATGATAAAAAAGAAGGCAAATCATATTATTATAAAAATAATCATTTGTATAAAGTAGAAAACTATAGCAATGGTGTAAAACAAGGTTTGGCTTTTGAATATACAAACGACACATTGATTACCAAAGTAATGGAGTATAAAAATGGATTTTTGGTTTTTAGCGAAAATATAAATCGTTATGATAAGCAAGGATACAAGCATGGAGAGTGGAAAGAGTTTTATGACGGAGGACGGATAAAAAAGGAGATGTATTACATACACGGACAATTGAATGGATTGTATAAAGAATATGACCCTTCGGGGAAATTGATTCGTGTTGTTATGTATAAATATGGAAAACCCGAAGAGGTGGATTTGACAATGGATAAAAAGTTGAAAACAAAACAAAGTTTTTATCCAAGTGGTAAAATAAAGTCATTTGGATATTACAAAAATGACACTATACCCGTAGGAGTTCATAAAGAATATGATGAGGCTGGAAATGTGACGATGGTTAAGATATATGATGATACAGGACATTTAGAATCAAGTGGCTTGTTTGATAAGCATGGACGGAAAACAGGAAAGTGGCAAGAATATTATCCAACTGGAGAATTAAAGGCAATTGGGAAATATAAGAGAGGTAAAAAAACCGGTAAGTGGATATATTATTACAAAGATGGTAAAATAGAACAAAAAGGGTATTATTACAAAGGTAAACCTGATAAGGTGTGGGAGTATTATTCCCGTGAGGGGAAACTTCTAAAATACGAAACATATTTTGAGGGAGATTTGGACGGTCCTTACTATCAATTTGATTTTAATGGAGATACTCTTTTGTGGGGAAAGTTTTCCGAAGGAGAAAAAGATAGCACTTGGAAATACATTTACAAAGACAAAATAGAAATTTGCAATTATAAAGACGGCTTGTTGGATGGGGAATGTATTAGGAAGTTAATAGAAAACGGAAAAATAATCTACAAAGCTAACTTTATACAAGGTGTGCCAAATGATAAGGTATATAGCTACTACAACAATGGTAAAATCAGATCAATAGAGCAGTACAAAATGGGTACGCCACACGGTAATTGGCAATATTATACACAGGAAGGAGATTTGGACTATGTGGAAACATACAGAAAAGGTAAACTTGTAAAAATAAACGGTAAACGGTTTAAGTGGCCCAAAGAATTAAAAAATCCTCGCATAATATTAGATGATATTGCTAAAGAAAAAGAGGAAGAAAATAAAAAAATTACAGACAAAACTTTGCCATAAATTTTTATTGATGCAAATACCTGTTTTTCTTTTTTATAAAATTAAGTGAGAGTACCGATATTAAAAGTAACACACTGAAAAATAAAGATATTCTACCTATATAATCTCCATGTTTTACATAAAAAGTTATTCTGTTATGTAAATGTAATGTGTGTTTTATTGCAATTGGTGTCCACCACTGCGTTTTGTCCAATATATCACCACGGGCATTTATAAATGCAGATATACCTGTATTTGCACTTCTGGCTATATCTCTACGAGTTTCTATTGCTCTCAATCTTGAATATGATAAATGTTGTTTGTATCCGGGAGTATCATTCCACCAGCCGTCATTTGTTATTACGAATAAAATGTTTGCTCCTTTTTTTATATATCCTGTTACAAATTCTCCGTATATTGATTCATAGCAAATAACAGGTCCCACTTTAGTAATAGAATCGTTGGAAACAAATACCGATCGTTCTTTTTGAGTGCCAAGACTTCCTGTTGTTCCGCCAAGGTCTATTATAAAGTTTTGCAACAAAGGGCCTAATATGTTAGGATAAGGTAACATTTCCACTCCAATTACAAGTTTTGATTTATGATATGTATCTATGTTTCGGGTGTTTATTTGCAGAGCGGTATTGAAAGCATCATAATAAATGGTGTCTGAAATGCCTCTTATCATACGAGCAGTAGGAGTTTCTTTTTTATTACCATAGTTTTTGTAAGTGGTTGCTCCTATAACGATATTTATGTTTGGGTGTTTTTTTACATAAGATAATAAAGGTGCTGTGAGATAATTGTTATAAAGATTTTCTTCCCAAATACCTGTTGGTATAGCTGTTTCAGGTGCTACAATGTATGATGTGTTTGGTGTAATTAAAGGATTAGCCAACGAAATAATTTTATTTACTTGTTGAATGGGTGGATAACTTTCCGAAAATTTCTCATTATACGGGTCAATATTGGGTTGAACTACAACTATTTCCACTTTTTTGCCTGATTCTTGAAAAGAATTATATTTGTAAATAGACCACGCTATAGGAATAATGATGATTGCCAATAATGATACTATTCTAAATGTTTGAAGTCTTTTTGTGCCACAAGTATCTCTATAACATATTATGAATTTGTAAATAATAAAATTAATAGACAATATCCATAAGCTACCACCTAATGTTCCTGTATATTCGTACCATTGAATTATCTTGGGGTGATTTGCAAAGGCATTCCCGAGTACAAGCCATGTCCATGATATTTCTCCATGCAAATAAATATATTCAAAGGCTATCCAGTAAAAAATAAAAGCCATATCTCCAAATCGTGGTCCTGTTTTTGCCTTTGTAATATGAAATAACCAAAATACAATGGTGTAAAACAATGCATTAAAAACAACTGCGGCTATGCCTCCCCATACCGTAGCATATACTATCCACCACGTACTAAATAAGTTCCAAACAAAAAAAGCAGTGTATGCATATATGAAGACTTTTAATGATGGCTTACCTTTTTGTGAATATTGGTGTTCTATATATAGGAGTGGTACAAATGCAAAAAATACCAAAAACTCAAGGCCTGATAACGACCAACCTGCATAAAGCAATAATCCGGATAGTATAGACAAAAAGAGCTGAAGCCTGTTTTTCATTTTTAATTTATTTCTACACAAAGATAAGGTAAATATAATTTTATTGTTTGTAATTAATAGCGTTCTAAATATTTTTTACTGAAATCATACAATGTTTTGCAACTAATTTTAATAGCACTTTTTGGTTTTTGTTTGGGACAAGCCAAAAGTAGATAAAATAATGTTTTTTGTAGGACGGTAATAATAAAAACTCCCCTCCTTGGAGGGGGCAGGGGGTGGTGTCCTCATAAGTTGATAATCACACTTAGTACTACTTTTTTATCTATGGGAATAGGTAGATAACCCTTTGGAGTTATGCTAAAAGTGGTGAAAATAGTATAGCTTTTACTGAAAATTATTTAGTACACAATTAGCATAAATAAAATCAATATAAAAATAACAAGTCTAAATAGCAAAAATTATTTATCCATAAACTAAAACTTCCAACAAGTAAAAAAATATTATTTTTACAGTATAAAAATAATATTATATTATGTTAAAATATCTGTTTATACCATTACTAATATTGGCATATTCCTCAATTGGTTATAGCCAAGAAGCTATTACATTTTTCACACAAGACAGCGTAAAAATATATGCTTACGATTATAAAGTAAACGATACTTTACCGTATGTAATTATGTTACACGATGAAGGTGGAAACAAATTAGATTACGATGACATACCATACAAAATAGCTAAACTTGGATACAATTGTCTTACTATAGACATGCGAATAGGTAATAACGAAACAAGTGCCGAATACATAAAAAAACACCCAGAAGGAGTACTTGATAACACAGAAGCAATAAAAGATATAAAGGCTGCTATTAATTATATTTATAACAAAAATCAAAAAAAAGTTGTTTTGTTCGGAACAGGTATGTCTGCATCATTAGCAATGCTCGTAGCCAAAGATGATAACAGAGTAAAAGCCGTAGTAGCATTTAGTCCAGGGGAATATTTTCAAGATAAATTCAAGGTAGAAGACAAATTAGCAGGATATTCAACAAAAACATTTGTTGCCTCCAGTCAAGACGAATATCCATATATAGAACAGCTTATGTCTAAAGCAGATAAAAAAGCAATAAAATTATTCAAGCCGGGAAGAGCAAACGGTGCTCACGGCTTAAATGCATTAAACAAAAAATATGACGGATACAAGGAATATTGGCTTAATCTTTATTTATTTTTCAAGCGGTTATAAATTATATGAACAACATAATATTACAAGTAAAAGACTTATCCATATCATTTGACAACAGTACGCTTTTTTCAAATTTATCTTTTGAAATATTCCAAGGTGAAAAAGTTACCATCATAGGAGCATCAGGCACAGGTAAAAGCACTCTAATCAATACCTTATGTGGGTTTAACCTAAACTTTTCAGGGCAAATTACAATATTCAATATGCCATTAGACATCCTACATTTATTTCAAATAAGAAACAAAATATCATGGTTGCCACAAGAATTACAATTCCCTTTTGACTCGGTAAAAGAACTTTTTTATTTTCCTTTTGATTTTAATGTAAATAGACACTTAAAACCTGCACAAAAGGATATAGAAGAACTATTTGAAATATTTAACTTAAATACTAAACTTTTAGATAAACGACTATCCGAAATATCTGGCGGACAAAAACAAAGAATAATATGGGTATCTATTTTACTACTTAAAAAGCCTATTATGTTTCTTGACGAACCTACATCTGCACTTGATGAAGACAATATAAAAAAAGTTACCGACTATTTATTTACACAAAAAGACTTAACTATAATTGCCGCATCACACAATAATTACTGGATAAACCAATCGGATAAAATAATAAATATAGAAAAATATGCACAATAATATTGTAGATATAAGCTGGTGGGATTTATCTATTGCATACCTACTATTATTGATTCCCATATCCGTATTTTGGTATTTCAAAACAGGTTTGGTCAAAGATACGGTAGTAGCCGCAGTAAGAATGACACTACAGCTATTGGCTCTTGGTGTATATTTGGAAATTCTATTCAGGTTAAATAACGCATGGCTAAACAGTTTGTGGTGGATTATCATGGTGCTTATCGCTTCTTACACTACTGTAAAAAGAAGTGAATTGTCTCAAAAACTGTTTTTTATGCCTTCCTCCATTGCTCTAATAATAGCAATATTTTTAATTGACTTATATTTCTTAAAGGTATTATTACATCTTGATTTCTTTTTTGAATCACGCTATTTCATACCCATTACAGGAATGTTACTTGGAAATGCTTTACGCACAAATATAATTGCTTTAAACTCCTATTTTGGGAAGCTTGTAGCCGAACGCTCTTTTTACAGGTTTGCTTTGGCAAATGGAGCAACATTTAGAGAAGCATTGACACCATTTTTCAGAGAAGCAATAAAAAAAGCTTTTAATCCATCTATCGCAACAATGTCTATAATGGGACTTATATCATTACCTGGAATGATGACAGGACAAATATTAAGTGGCACGAGTCCAGCCACTGCCATTAAATACCAAATAATGATTATGATTACTATCTTTGTAACATCTATGCTTACTGTAATGCTAACAATACTTATATCTAACCGCTTTGTTTTTGATGAATTCAAAAACATAAAAACAGGACTAATCAAATGAAATATTTTGTATCACTTGCATACAACGGCACTAAATATCATGGGTGGCAACAGCAAATAAATGCTGATTCTGTACAGGAAACATTGGAAAAACACATGAGCATTAAACTCAAAGAACCTATAAAACTTACCGGTGCAGGACGAACAGATACAGGTGTGCATGCTTCTTATTTTGTAGCAAGTTTTGAAGCAAAAAATAACAACCTAAACAACAAAGAGATAATACACCAACTTAATCGTTTTTTACCACCAGATATTAGTATTTTTCAAATAGTAAAAGTTATACCTAAAGCAAATGCCCGCTTTGATGCAATAAGTAGAACATATCACTACTTCTTTACTACTTATAAAAATGCTTTTTTAATGCCATATACCTATCATGTCTATTTCCCTGTAAATCTTGATAAAATGAATGAAACATTGGAATACCTTAAAGGAGAACACAATTTCGAAGCTTTTTCTAAAAAAGATAAGACCGCTAAAACAAGCATTTGCAATGTGATGGAAACTCTATGTAACCCAACGGATTACGGCTTTTATATAAAAATAAAAGCAAATCGCTTTTTACGTAATATGGTAAGAGCAATAGTAGGTACCGTATTAGAAATGGAAAAGCAACAACTTCATCCAAATCATATTATGGAAATACTAAATTCTCAAGACAGGGCTAAAGCAGGAAGTTCCGCCCCCGCACAAGGACTTTTTTTAACAAATATTGAATATCCTAACAATATTTTTGTAGAAGAAAAACTATTACCACCACAAAAACATTTTTTAGTATTATGAAACCTCTTGCAGAAAGAATGCGTCCACAAAAAATAGAAGAAATAATAGGGCAAGAACACCTACTTGCACAAGACGCCCCACTTCGTAAAATGATAGAACAAAATACCCTTTCATCAATAATATTATGGGGACCACCGGGAACAGGAAAAACAACCCTTGCTAAAATAGTAGCATATCACACCAAAAGAGAATTTTATTCTATAAATGCCATAGAATCAGGAGTAAAACAAATAAAAGAAGTAGCCGAAAAAGTATCAAAAGCAAATATATTCATCACCAAACCACCAATATTATTTATAGACGAAATACACAGATTTAACAAAGCACAACAAGACTCCTTACTTAAAATGGTAGAAGAGGGATTGGTTGTCCTAATTGCTGCCACTACCGAAAATCCTTCTTTTCAAATAATAAACCCTTTGCTGTCAAGATGTAATGTATATACACTAAAAGAACTTTCAAAAGAAAATCTTGTTGAAATAACAAATAAAGCAATAAAAACAGATACAATATTAAAAAACCTTAACATTAAAATTGCAGAAACAGACGCATTATTATACTTTTCAGGAGGTGATGCCCGTAAACTATTAAACATTCTAGAACTAACTATAAATTACAAAAAGAACGAACCGCAAATAATAATAGATAACAAAACGATAGAAAAAGTAGTACAACACAAATTCGCATATTATGATAAAACAGGCGATTTGCATTATGATATAATATCAGCATTTATAAAATCAGTAAGAGGTAGCGACCCTAATGCTTCATTATATTGGCTTGCCCGTATGTTAAATGCAGGTGAAGATATTCTGTTTATTGCACGACGACTTATTATTTTGGCAGCTGAAGACATAGGTTTAGCAAATCCTAATGCTCTTCTACTTGCCAATGCAACTTATGAAGCCGTAAGCAAAATAGGAATGCCCGAAGCTCGTATAATACTTTCGGAAACTACTATCTATTTAGCCTCATCACCCAAAAGCAACAGTGCATACAAAGCAATAAATGCCGCTATGGACTTTGCCAAACAAACATCTAATACTCCTGTTCCCAAGCATTTACGCAATGCATCAACAAAACTAATGAAAGAATTGGGATACTCTGCAGGCTACAAATATCCCCATGACTACTCCGAACATTTTACATACCAATCATATTTACCCGATGGGATACAAGAAACCTTCTACCACCCCGCTAACAATCAACGAGAAAATTCAATCAAAACTTTTCTAAAAAAACTATGGGGAAGAAGGGAGAAAGGTTAAATATTTTTAATTTACTACCATTTATCTATTATCTTTATACTTTTGTATATAGTATTTATATCAATTCAAAATCTCTTAAAAACGATCTTACTACCTCAATATCGTTAAACATTAAAACATCAATAATGGATAATCCTTTTACAAACTCATTGTCAAATTGTTTGTATTCTTTTAGTTGGCTTTTTACAAAAAACAAATCGACCCCTTTTCCCCTAAAATACTCTTTATGGTATAATGCTTGTCCGCCTATGGCATTTGAATATTTATGGTAATGTGCTTTTTTTGTAATTGCAATTAATCTATCTGCTTTGTCAATTCCTTTTGTTTCTGGTGCAAATTGTGAAGATTTTACATAATTTATTTTTTCCCCTAAATATGAATATACCGTTTCAATAGATTTTATACATAAATCGGTTATATCTGTATAGTTTGCATTAAACACATCATCAATTAATGCAATTACTTCTTTGTAATATGGTGCTTTTTTGTATGCAAATTCTAAAGTTTTAAAAAATACTTGCTTCCATTTTTTATCTATTGCGGGTTCTATTTCGTTTATTAGTTTATTTTGACTGACTTTTTTCACAGGAATTGTAAATAGAAAATCTTTTCCGTTTAGTAAAATTCTATTGCGATTAATCCATCCTTTTTTTATATAATGGACATCATCATAAAATACGAATAATTTACTTGATTCGATTAAATGAAAATAACCAAGGTATGGGAAAATATAAGGTTGCATTATAGATATACTATCATTCATTTGTGCATTTGTTTGGGATTAAGTATTTTTTGTTTCTGTTTTTTATCTCGGCAAATATTTCATCATCGGAAATGTCATAGAGTAAAATATCTCTCAATATCATTTTTATCATGGGAAACTGGAGTTCCAATACATCTTCATAATCTTCATATTCTTCTGTCAGCATTGCTGATTGAACTATGACCTTCCCCGTATCTACTCCTTTGTCAATGAAATGTGCCGTATTTCCGATTAAAGAAACATTATATTTTAGAGCTTGATCTATTGAATATAATCCTTTAAATGACGGTAGTAAAGACGGATGAAAATTTATTAACCTGTTAGCATAATCTTCAATCAAAGGTTTCTTTAATATCTTAGTGCCAAAACATAAAAGATAATCTATATTGTTTTGAATTAGAGTTTTATGAATAAAATCCGAAGTTGCCTTGTGGATTTTTGATTGCTCTTCTTTCGAAAGCAGTTCTTTTTTAAATAGTAACAAATCTTTTTTAAATAAACTTTTCAGTTTTAATATAACATCTTCATTATCACCGTCATATATGGCTTTTTTCGGTTTGTATTTGTTAACATTGTTATTTAGAGAATAAAACTTTAATATTCTTGATGCTCCACCGGAACAGTATATTGCAAATGTTTTCATGTTTTATATTTATTGTGTCATTCAAAAATACATTCTGATAGACTATTTGCCATAGCTACCTTCAAAGTTATGTTTTTTATTCTATTTTTAAAAAAACAATATGGCAAAGTTAATAAAGTTGTAAAATAACAATAACAAACAATAAAAATAGTTATCATATTCAAAAAAATCCTATATGTTTGTATTATAAAAACCAACATTATGTCGGAAGACTTTGATATACGAAATCAAAATATAGACGAAGAACTGGAAAATAAAATAAGGCCACATTATTTTAAAGATTTTGCAGGGCAATCAAGCATTGTTGAAAACCTGAAAATATTTGTAAAAGCGGCATTGATGCGAGAAGAAGCACTTGACCATGTGCTTTTACATGGACCACCGGGATTGGGGAAAACTACTTTAGCAAACATTATTGCTAATGAATTAGGTGTAAACATAAAATATATATCCGGACCGTCTTTGGACAAACCCGGAGATTTAGCAGGTATTCTTACAGGATTGGAAGAAAGGGATGTATTGTTTATAGATGAAATCCACAGACTTACTCCCATAATAGAAGAATACTTATATTCCGCAATGGAAGATTTTAAGATTGATATAATAATAGATAAAGGACCAAGTGCCAGAAGCATACAAATAAAAATCAATCCGTTTACTCTCATCGGAGCCACTACCCGTTCGGGATTACTTACCAACCCGTTACGTTCGCGTTTTGGGATAAAAGCCCACTTGGAATATTATGATGCCAAAGTATTAAGCAAAATAATACTACGCTCTGCCGCAATATTAAAAGTAGAAGCAGATAGCAATGCAATAGAAGAAATAGCACGACGCAGCAGAGGCACACCCAGGATAGCAAATGCTCTACTTCGTAGGGTGCGGGATTTTGCTCAAGTAAAAGGTAATGGAAAAATTAATCTGGAAATTACCAAATATGCACTTAATGCCCTAAATATAGACAAAAACGGGCTTGACGAAATTGACAATAAAATACTGGAAATCATAATAGATAAATTTGCAGGAGGTCCAGTAGGAATAAAAAATATAGCGACATCCCTAGGTGAAGACCCAGGGACAATAGAAGATGTATATGAACCTTTTTTAATTAAAGAAGGGTACATTAAGCGTACCGCAAGAGGTAGAATGGCAACACCTCTTGCATACAAACACATGGGGCGAAGTTTGCTATAAAAACGAATGATGAAAAGTAACAAAAAGTCAAAAATGATTACAAAGTGTACTATAGCATAATAGCACTTGTGCATCACGGTTTTTTGCAACCTTAAAAAATTCCGTTAGGATTTTAAGCGGGAAGGCTATCCAAAACGGCGAGGTTGCATGGGTTACCAAACAAAAGACAACAAAAAATAAGTTGCGATCAAGTGGGTGGAAGTATCATTTTGGACGTTTTCTTGGGTTCGTTTCTTTGTCGCCACAAAGAAATGAACATAAAAAAAATTATAAGAACTTTTTTATCCGCTTTACTTTTGGTATAACCCCAAGGATTATCTACTTTTTTCCATTGATGAAAAAAG
>CAYQWX010000056.1:0-13466 GCA_964421355.1 uncultured Bacteroidales bacterium | reverse complement strand
TTTTATTTAACTATATTAACTTTTGCAGTTTTTACTTTGTTGCCATCTATTACTTTTACAATGTATGTTCCTTCATTTAAGTCTGCAACATTTATTACTGCATTTCTATCAGCATTGTTTATAACTTTTACTTCTTCTCCCAACAAGTTATAAATATGGATAGATGCTCCTGTGTTGTTTTCTACATAAAGTGTAGTTGTTGCAGGATTTGGATAAACTGATAATCCATTCATAGAAACGGTATTAATAGCAGCATTGATATCATGTACTGGAGTAGTTGCCAATAAAAAAGCAGGAACACCCTCTGTAAGATAATACCACTGACCTCCGATTGAAGCATTAACGCTGTTTTTCCATCCTGCATCATCATGTTGATGATATAATCTACCCATTTGATCGTCAACTCCTACTCTTATATCTTGACTGCTTGGATCAAAGTAAAATTGGAGAGCAACAAGATACCATTGTTGACCATTAAGAATTTCAGAGAATCCGTCTGTTAAAAGAGGTACGGTTACCCAAGTAGCTGTGTCGGCAGCTGTTATATCATAAGCATCGGAACTTATTTTTTCTTGCCAATGACCTTGGTTGTCCAGTTCATATATTTTTGCTTGCACACTTGTTCCTATTGTTGTAGAAGCACTATTGTAAAATTTTATTGCTTGTGCTGTATCTGGATTTTTAGTAAAAAGCATTACGCCTAATATATCCTCATTTCCTCCTCCATTTGGATAATAATCATTCATGCTTAATGTTGATGTAGGAGTACCTGATCTACCAAATAAAGAATCGGTCATCACCATTGACCATTCTCCTGTATTATTTGACATATCTTGATCTGTAGGATCTGAAGTCAAGTTAAATGAGATTGTATATGCATGATTTACGGTTGTATCAGGCTGAAAAGCTTGAGTTAAATTTGTTGTACTCCACTCCAAGGTATCAGTTGCATGTGATGCAATAGAAGATGCACCGGATACAAAGCTATTTACAGTTTGGTTAAATACTACATTATCATTTTCATCCTTTATAGAAATATCAAAATTTACCGTATTTATATCAGAGGCTCCATAGTTAAGAACAAGTCCTCTAAATACCGTGTATGGCCATGATTGTCTTTTGCTTTGTACTCCATACCAATATGAGCCATAACTCATTGGCAATGTTGCTACTAAATCCAAATCTTGTGTGTAATCATCTCTTACTGTAAAGTTATCCATATAAAAACTTACACCATTATGACCTCCTACTCCATCGTTAGATTTGTAATGGAAAGCTATTCTTATAGTTTGTCCTACATAAGCAGATAAATTAATTTTTGCAGTGTACCATTCAAAACTTGTATAGGGCCATGGCATTAAAGAATTTAGCACTAATGTAGAATCGTCTTCTTTCCATATAGGATTAGACCATGTAGTTCCACCATCTGTAGATACTAATACAGTTACATCATCAGTATTATTGCCTACTAACCAATAATAACTAGTAGAAACATCAAACATTAATACAGGATTTGCAACAGAATCAGCGATAGTAATTGCTGGAGATTTTAACCAAGCATCTTTAGGTTGTTCCTGATCCGTAGCATATTTTATTTCTGCCACATTAGCAAATTCCCAATGGCTCACATAGTTGGTGGTGTCCCATCCTGATGGTAAAGCATTACCGTCAAAACTTTCGTAATAAACAGTATCACCAAGAGCTTTTGTTAAGTTAGTAATTGTTTTTTTCAATCTTTCTCCTTTGAAGGTTAAGGCAGTGTTTACCGCTTTGGGTAAACTTTTGTTTTGAGCAAATAGACTACCTCCAAGCCACATTGCTACTGCCAATAATAAAATACTTTTTTTCATCGTTTTTTGTTTTTTTTGATTATTCCTTGCAAAGATATATAAATTTTGTAAAATAGAACTCATTTGAAAATAAATTATTGCAATTTTCATCAAATCTTTTCTTATTGTCTTATTTGTGCTCCCAAATCTTTTTCCAACAATGATATAATTTTAAACATTAACTTGTTGGCTTCTTTATCTTTGAGTGTTTTGTTTGCATCTTGCAAAATAAGTTTTACCGCATACGATTTTTTATTTTTGCCTAATTTTTGTTCGTCTTCATATACATCAAACAAGAATATGTCTTTTATGAGATTTGTTTTTACTTTTTTTATTGTGTTTTCTATATCGTTAAATGTTATGTTTTTTTCTATTAATACTGCAATATCCCGTTGCACTTCGGGGAATTTAGGCAGAGGACTAAATTTAATTTCTTGTGCTGCATAAATGTTCATAAGTGTTTCAAAGTTTGCTTCGGCAAAATATACCGAGTCTTTTATGTCAAAAAGTTTGGTTAAAGTATCGTTTATTTTTCCAAAAGTAAATAGTTGTTGATTTTTGTAAAAATATGTTAAACCGAAAGAAAAAATATCGTTTGAAATGTTTTCTTTTTTTGTAGTGGTTATTCCAAGTCTATTTAATATTAATTCAACATATTTTTTTAGCTGGAAATAATCATTTTCCACTGCTTTTTCGTTCCAAAAATTTTCTTTTTGTTTACCTGTTATAGTTATGGCTAAATTATATTGTTCATTATAATTTTTTAAGTTATTTACATCGTTAGGATTGTTAAGCCACATAACATTTCCCAATTCATAAAATTTTATATTCTTTTTGTTACGGTTGATGTTTCTTGCAACTGATTCCAAAGCACCAAATAACAAAGTTTGACGCATACTGTCCAATTCACTACTAAGTGGATTTTTTATTTTTACAAGTTTGTCTTGGGGAAATGTTTGCAAGTTTTCATAATAAGCGGAGGCAGTAAGTGAATTATTCATAATTTCGTTTAGTCCATTATCTGATAATAAAGAGGCGATATTGTTTGTTATAGTTTCTTTATCAGGAGATTGCGTGTAGGTTAATACTGATTTTACAGAATGAGGGGTTTCTATGTTGTTGTATCCATATATTCGCAAGATTTCTTCTACGATGTCAGCAGGGCGTTGGACATCTACTCTATAAGTGGGAACGGAAAGCAAAATACTTTTTTCTTTTTCTGCAATTATTTTTATATCCAGTCCTTCCAATATGGTTTTTACAAAGTTTTTATCAAGTTGTTTACCTATCAATGTATATAGATAGTCATATTCCAACTCTACCACATATTCTTTTATAGGATTGGGGTAAATATCTTTTGTCTCCATAGATATTTCTCCTCCTGCCAGTTCTTTAATCAGTGCAGCAGCAAGTTGTAATGGGTAAATGGTGTTGTTTATATCCGTTCCTCTTTCAAATAAAAATGAGGCATCGGTATGGAGATTGTGCCTTTTAGCAGTCTTTCTTATGAATACGGGGTTGAACCATGCACTTTCCAAAAACACATTGGTAGTGTTATTGCTTATTCCGGATTCAATTCCTCCAAAAACACCAGCCATGCACAATGGGATGTCATTATTGTCACAAATCATTAGGTCTTCGCTGTTCAAAGTGCGTTCAACACCATCCAAAGTGGTAAATTTTGTTCCTTGTGGGAGGGTTTTGACTTTTATTGTTCTGCCTGTTATTTTATCGGCATCAAAAGCGTGAAGAGGTTGTCCCGTTTCATGAAGCACGAAGTTTGTAATGTCCACTACGTTATTGATAGGTGTTTGTCCTATTGCTAATAATTTTTGTTTTAGCCAGTCGGGAGATTCTTTTACTTTAATATTGGATACTGTGATTCCACTATACCTTTTACAGGCTTCGTTATTTTCTATTGTTATGTCAATAGATAAATTATTATTATCTGTTTTTATACTAGCTTGTCTTTTTGTTAAAGACAATTTTTTGCCTTGAGCATAAAAATAAGCATATATATCTCTTGCTACTCCCCAGTGTGATGCGGCATCTATCCTGTTGGGTGTAAGTTCTATTTCTAGAATTGTATCTTCAGGAATATTTAGATATTCTTTAAAAGGTTTTCCTACGGGAGCATCATCTTTCAATACTATTATTCCATCATGGGAGTTTCCAATTCCTATCTCATCTTCTGCACATATCATTCCTTCGGATACATGTCCCCTAAGCTTTACTTTTTTTATTTTTATTTCTTGGTCTTTGTAGTGTAATGTTGTGCCAACAGTTGCTACTACTACCTTTTGTCCTTTTTCCACATTCGGAGCACCACATACTATATCTACTATTTTGCTGCCGATGTTTACTTTTGTAGCGGACAGGTTGTTTGTTCCTTCTATTTTTTTTGCTTCCAATACTTCCCCTACTACCAGCCCTTCTAGTCCTCCTTTTATAGGATGAAAAGTCTCAATAGAGGCAACTTCCAGCCCTATTGAAGTAAGGATATTTTTTATTTCTGACGAAGTTATGTTTTGTAAATCAATGAGTTCTCTTAACCAGTTTAATGATATTTTCATAATAGTCCATGTGTTTAATTAATGTTGAGTGCAAAGGTATTTATTTTTAGTAAATGCTTTGTAAAATTGGATATAACAAATCCGATTTAGATAAATTTTAAGTCTTCTTTTTATATAAAAAAAGGTTGCCTTTAATTACAATGACAACCTTTTTTATTTAGAAATTATTTAGATTTATCAGGATAAGGAGGCACTGGTGGAACTTTATCTTTTGGATAATTCTTAAGTTCCTTCAATGCTACTTCTATTGCTTTTTCCAATTGTTGGTCCTCTCCTAAAAATTCTTTATGCGGGTCGTTTTCTACTACTATGTCAGGATCTACACCATGTCCTTCTACTATCCATTCGCTTTTGTCGGAAGAATAAGTTGCAAATTCAGGTTTATATAAATATCCTCCGTCAATCATAGGTAATGGTCCTCTTATTCCGGTTACGCCACCCCATGAACGCATACCTACTATTTTACCCAGTTTAAGCTTTTTGAATGCATAGGGGAATAAATCGCCGTCTGAGGCAGAATATTGATTTATAAGCAATATTTTGGGACCTATGAAAGCAGAAGATGGTGTCCAACCCGGAACAGTTACATTTCTTTGTATAGTTGCTCTAATTACAGCTCTTCTTAGTCTTTCTATAATCATTGGCGAAACATTTCCCCCACCGTTCCCTCTATCGTCTATTATCAGTGCACGTTTTTGCAATTGAGGATAATAGTATTTTACAAATTCATTTAATCCATCCGTTTCCATATCGGGAATATGAATATATCCTACTTGCCCATTTGTTGCTTCATTTACTTTTTTAATATTGTTTTGTACCCAATTGTAATAATATAGATTGGCTTCGGAAGCAATTGGTTTTACTATAACTTTTCTTGGATTACTTCCATTAGGATTATTGCTCAAAGTAAGCTCTATATATTTGTTTGCTTTGTCTATAAGAAGTTTGTAAATGTCGTCTATATCTTTTGTGCTTATGTTATTCACTGCAATGATGTAATCACCTTCTTTAGCATCTATACCTATTTCGGTAAGAGGTGAGCGGTAATCTTCCCACCAATTTTGACCTTTTAGAATTTTTTTAATTTTAAAATATCCGCTTTTATCTTTTTCCAATTGTGCACCAAGTAGCCCCAAATATATTTTACTGATAGTTGGCACATCTCCTCCTCCCACATAAGCATGACCAATGTTTAGTTCACCAATCATTTCACCCAAAATATAAGTCAAATCTTTTCTGTGATTAACATAAGGTAAAAGTGCTGCATATTTATCATGTATTGCTTTCCAATCTACCCCGTGCATGTTTTTATCATAAAAGAAATCTCTCATTTGACGCCATGTTTCATCAAATATTTGTTTCCATTCTTTTCTAACATCCACCAACACTTTCATATCAGAAGTATTTATTCTATCATCATCTTTGAGTGATATCTTATCAGTAGGGGTGTCTATTAAATAATATTTATTGTTTTTGTAGATTAAAAATTTCTTTTTGTCTTGAGATACTCTATAATTTGCTCCACTAATTAAAGACTTTTCCTTTAATGTTCCAAAGTCAAACATTTTAAGTGTATTACTACTATTATAGTGTTGTTCATTATAATATAATTTACCATTTATATAATTAAGATTCCAATAATTGGAAGCTCTTATTGGTAAGACATCTATGCGTTGTGTTATTCCATCAAGGTCTATTTTTACTGTTACATTTTTATTTTCATCTTTTTTGTCTTCTTTGCTTTTTTTAGTGTTTTCATTTGCTTTCTTAGTAGATTCTTCTTCTTCATCATAATATACTTGAAGAGGTGACTTTGTAGATTTTGAAAGGGTAATTAAATAAATTTTTTCCATATCAATATAAGCTGTATTCCACTCTGTATTGCTATATATTGGGTCAAAGCTTCGTTGAGAAGTGAAAAATAAATATTTTCCATCATCACTAAATACAGGATTATACGAATTAAACCAGGCTTCGGTAATTTGAGTTTTCTTTTTAGTTTCTAAGTTATAAAGCTTCAACACACTAAATCTGTTGGTATCTTGAACAGCATATACTATCCATTTACTATCGGGAGACCAATTGAAATAATGTATTTCCCATAAAGGAGATTTTTCCACTTCTACTATTTTTTTAGTATTTATATCTACATAACGAAGACGTAGTTTTCTATCATTCCACAATATTTTTTTACTGTCAGGGGACCATTTTATATTATAATAATAAGTATCGGCATTTTTTGTTATCTGTAAAGGTTTTCCACTTCTATCTGCAGGCATTATCCATATTTCAAATTCTCCTGTTTGATCTGATAGATAAGCTATCCATTTACCATCAGGAGAATACACACAATTACGTTCATGTACTCCGGAAGTATTAGTTAAGTCATAAGTTACTCCTTTTTTTGCAGGGACATCAAATATTTCACCTCTTGCTCCAAATAATATTCTTTTGTTATCGGGATAAATAGAGGTATAACGTATGGTTTTTGCAGCATCTTTAAGTTGTGGACGTCCATATTTGAAGTCGTCTGATATAGTTATATTTACTTTATTCAATTTACCTGTCTTGGTATTGTATGTGTAGATATAACCTGCATTTTCAAAAGCAATTATTCCGTCATAACTTATACTTGGAAATTTTACATCATATTTATCAAAATTAGTTATTTTAGTTGCTGATTTTGTATTTAAGTCATACTTAAATAAATTCATAATTCGGTCCCTATCGGAAGCAAAATAAATATTGTTTCCTGACCACATAGGAAAAATATCTTGTGCTGGAGAATTAGTGATTTTTGTTACAGTTTCTTTTTCAAAATCATATATCCTAACATCATCAGCCATTCCGCCTCTGTAGTATTTCCAAGTTCTAAATTCTCTGAAAACTTCATTAAAGGCAAGTTTTTTGCCATCGGGAGAGAAAGAACAAAAACCTCCTGTAGCCAGTGGCAGAGGTTGGGGCATGCCTCCATTTATACTTACTTTATATAGCTGTCCAACAAAACTATTGAAACTTTTCATTCTGCTTCTGAAAATTACATACTTACCATCGGGAGTCCAACCCATTACAATATTGTTTGGACCCATTCTATCTGCCACATCGTCTCTATCAAGGGTGGCAGTATAAGTTAAACGTTTTGGTTCTCCTCCTTCTGTAGGAATTAAATAAACTTCCGTATTTCCATCATATTGACCTGTAAAAGCAATGTATTTTCCATCTGGGGAAAATTTTGCAAACATTTCGTACCCAACATCATTAGTCAATTTATGAGCAATACCTCCATTAATATTTACCAAATACAAATCTCCCGCATAGCTAAATACGATATTTTCTTTATTTGCGTTCGGAAATCTTAACAATCTGGCTTCCTTGTAATTACCACTTTCAGAGAAACCGACTAAATAGCTTAATGTCATGATTATAAATAATTTACGTTTCATGTTTGTATTTTTTTAGGATACAATATTACACTTTATTTTATTAGAATTCAAACTTTTTTGCATAAATTTATGAAAATCATTTGGTCAGTAAATTTTTTTTGATATATATTTGCAACGAAATAACCAAAAAAATCAAATAGTTATGAACAAAACCGATTTAGTAAACGCTATTCACGAAAAAGCTGGTTTAACAAAAGCTGATGCAAAAAAAGCTTTAGATGCTATGATAGAAGCTACTACAGATGCTCTTAAAAAAGGTGACAAAGTTGTATTGATAGGATTTGGAACTTTTTCAGTAAGATTGAAAAAAGGTGGACAAGTAAGAAATCCTAGAACACAAGAAATGATGACTGTAGAAGATAAGAATGTTGTTAAATTTAAAGCAGGGTCCGAACTTAAAAAATCTGTAAATTAAAACAAATTACACAATTATTTTTTAAACGGTTCGTTCTTTTAAGTTAGGGCGAACCGTTTTTTATTTAAAAAACCGATAATAAAAATAATATTATTATTTTAGCCAAAAATTTTAGAATATGATTTTCTTACAAATCAATGTAGTACAGGATACTGTTCAAACTGTATCACAAATAGCCGGCGATGTGGCAACAAAAGAAGGTTTATCTTTTTGGGATTTAACACTTAAAGGTGGTTGGATGATGGTGCCAATAGCACTATTGTCGGTACTTGCTATTTATATTTTTATAGAAAGATATTTAGTTATTAACAAAGCAAGTAAATTGGATCAACATTTTATGGAAAAAATAAAAGATTACATAAAAGACGGCAAAATAAATGATGCTCTTAAATATTGTGATACTTACGAACATCCTTTAGCACGTATGATAAAAAAAGGAATACTTCGTATAGGGAAACCTCTTAACGACATAAATGCGGCAATAGAAAATGTTGGACGTTTGGAAGTTGCCCAGTTGGAAAAAGGACTTGCAACATTAGCTACTACGGCAGGTGCTGCTCCGATGTTAGGATTCTTGGGTACAGTTATGGGAATGATTCGTGCATTTTATGATATGGCAAATGTAGAAGGAGGTAATATTAGCGTACAAGTATTGTCAAACGGCATATATACTGCTATGGTAACTACAGTAGCAGGATTGATAGTGGGGATACTTGCTTATTTGGCATATAATTATTTTGTGGCAAAGGTAGATAAAGTAGTAACACAATTGGAAGCTGCAACAATAGACTTTATGGATTTATTAAATGCTCCTGCAGAATAAAACTTAAACATTATGGCAATAAAAACAAGAAATAAAATACAAGCCGCTTTCAATATGTCGTCAATGACAGACCTTGTATTCTTATTGTTGATATTTTTCATGATTACCTCCACTCTGATTTCTCCAAATGCATTGGATTTAGTATTGCCCAAGAGTTCTGCACAAACCACTTTGCATCCACAAGTAACAGTATCTATAACGAAAGACTTAATATTTGCCGTAAACAAACAGGTAGTGGATTTTAGTGACATAGAACCTATACTTAAAGAAAAGTTGAAAAATGAAAAGAAACCGGTAATTGCACTACATGCAGACAAAGAAGTGCCGGTAGAATGGATAGTAAAAGTAATGGACATTGCTAGAAAAAATAGATATAAAGTAATACTTGCAACAAGTCCTCAATAGAAATGCAAAAAACTAATTCTAAATATAAGACTTATGCTTTTATAGGAACAATTGCGTTTCATGTTATTTTATTATTGATTTTGATAATACTTGGGTTTACTCCATCTCCTCCACCATACCCGGATCCAGATGGTATTTTAATAAATTTCGGAGATGAAAACCCAGGTAGTGGAACAGTAGAGCCCACAAAACAACAAACAGCTTCAGCTACACAACCGGAAACAAAACCAGAAAATCTCACACAAGATTTTGAAGATGCACCTTCGTTGAAGGAAATAAAAAAAACAACGAAAAAAATAAAAAAACAACCTAAAGAAAAAACGGAGCAAAAAACAAAAGAAGAAACTAAAACAGAAGAAGCAAAAATAAACAAAGAGGCATTATTCCCGTCAAATATTAAAACCGCTTCCTCATCACAAGGTACAAGTCAAGGTTCAGGTAATGAGGGAAGTAAAGAAGGAGATCCAATGGGATTAGGAAATCAAAATTTAGGAAGAGGAACTCATGGAATTTCATATAGTTTAGGAGGAAGAAAAGCGATAAGATTAATTGCTCCTAAATATCCCAATAAAAATGTGGAAGGTACAGTTGTGGTCAAAATAAAAGTTGATAATACGGGAACAGTTATATCCGCCGAAGTGGATATGGAGAGATCAACTACAGCAGATCCGGAACTACAACGTTCAGCTATAAATGCAGCATACAAAACTAAATTTACTAAATCATCAGACCTAATAGAACAATACGGAACCATTACTTTTCAATTTAAGTTACGATAAAATATTTGTTATTCAATTTATTGAAATCCATTTGTTTAAAAAATATACTTTTGTTTATGTATTTTTTTGTATTTTTGTAATTAAATGAGATCTATAACATTATGAATATAATTAAAACAACTATAATATTAAGCTTTACCGTATTGTCTATTAGTGTTTTTTCACAAAGAAGATATTCCTATTTTCAAAAATTAGACAAATCAAAAATTAAAACAGGTATATTGTATGATATAGCAATCCCATTATCAGGTATAGATAACTATTCAGGAGTTAAATCCTCAAAAATATCAAATGCCATTGTTTGGAAGCAAATATATCACGAATTATATAACGGATGTTTATATAAATCAAAAATGATAAAATTATCGGCAATAAGGTCCAATGTAAAAAAACTTGCTAAACAAAAAGTATATCCAATTAGCATTCTTTATTATAAATATAACAAGTTGGTAAAAAATGCTGAAAAAGATTCATTATTAAAATTCCAAAATGGACATTATGAGGAAACAGGAAAAGGTAAATTATATGATACAAAAGAAACTTTTTGTGCGGCAATACTTGCTCCTAAATTGTATGGAAGAGGTAGTGTAAATTTCATGGTTGATAGTAATTTCTATTATACAAACAAACAAAGTACAATTAAATATTTTTTAATTGATTTTGGAGATAGAAAAGGTTATCAAAAATTAAAATTTGGACAAAATTATACTGCATATTATAAACAATCAGGAATAAAAACAATATCTGTTGCAGCTGTATATAATAATGGAGAAAAGAAATATTCTACATTTTCCACATATTATAAAGAAGTTACAATGCCTACTCCAGATATGTATTGGGCACATCTCAAAGCGGATATACCCTATTTGGATAGTTGCGGAGAAGGAGATGTTGCTATATTTTTAGGAAATGGAAATGTAACATTAACTGAACCTGTAATAGTAGTAGATGGTTTTGATCCTGGAGATGAACGTCCTATAGAAGAACTTTATGACTTGGCTAATCAGCAAAATATGTTAGATTCATTACGGATGTTAGGAATGGACCCTGTGCTATTAAACTCTCATGGCGGAGCTGATTATATAGAGCGAAATGGATTGTTGCTTGTAAAACTTATAGATACTGTAAATTATATAATGCAACAATTTAATACATACAAACCTGCAAATCAAATTGTGGTAATAGGTCCAAGTATGGCAGGGTTAATTACTCGTTATGCTCTTACATATATGGAACGGAATGGAATACCCCACAATGTTAGAAATTGGATTAGTTTTGACTCTCCACAATTAGGAGCAAATATACCTCTTGGTGTTCAACACTGGGTAAGATTTTTTGCCGATGTGGCAGAATCGGAAGATGCTGAAGAGAGCAAAGTTAAATTGGAAACTCCTGCTGCCCGACAAATGCTTTTATATCACTTTAGTGCAACTAATGGCACAACAGCAGGAGCAGATGCACTTAGAGCCCCATTTGTTGCAGAATTAGATTCTTTGGGATTTCCTATGAAAACTCGTAAAGTAGCAATTATAGATGGTAGTGGTTATGGAATAACTCAACCATACAATCCAGGAGATCAAGTAATTTATTATTATTATAGAAGTTTTGAAGTTGATTTGGACGGCAATGTATGGGCGGTCCCAAATAATAATTATCAACAAATCTTTGAAGGATTATATGACAGTGCCCTTCCTTTTGACGAAACACATGAGCATATTTATGTAGATAATACTCTTCCATACGATGATGCTCCGGGAGGATATAGAGAAACATTTAAGGAACTTGACGAACAAGACCCCGGCTATGGAGATATCATTGCATATTATGACAATCATGCATTTATTCCTACAATAAGTGCATTGGCAATAGAAAATTTTACAGATCCGTTTTTAAATGTAGATGCACACATAAACGATATAGTTACTCCGTTTGATAAAATATATTATCCTGATTCTAATTTGGAACATGTGGAAATAACACCACAATTATACTTTTGGTTCAAAGATGAAGTATATAACTATCCTCCTCAAATAATAACGACTCCTGTAACAGAAGCATATCAAGATTCCACTTACCATTATCAAATAGTAGCTACAGATAAAAACTATTGGAATAACTTGACTTTTACTATTTTGGAAAAACCTTCATGGCTTTCTTTTGATGAAACTACACATACGCTTTACGGCACTCCTACAAATGACGATGTGGGTACTTATCAAGTATCTATACAAGTAGATGATTCACTAAAAACCACAACTCAAAATTATACCTTGACAGTTCATAATGCAAATGATAAGCCTATATATAGCGGACTACTTGAAGATCAAATAGCTTATGCCGATAGTTTATTTATTTATGCTTTACCAAACAATATTTTTTATGATATAGACGCCTTTGATACTTTGACATATACTGCTATTGATATGGCAGATACAACACTTCCTTCGTGGCTAAAATTTTATCCCAATAACCTTGTTTTTGTTGGGATTCCTAGTGTATCCGATACGGGTGTTTATAATATTGAACTTATAGCAACAGATTTGCTTGGAGCTTATGATACTGCAAGCTTTAAGATAAAAGTTATAGCTATCAATACAGCAACTACGGATTCTATTGTCAAATTTAATATATATCCAAATCCTACTTCAGGAATATTGCATATAGATTTACCCGGTGATAACCAAAAGACTATACAAATATTTGACATTAATGGAAAAACAATTGTAAAAACACATACAACTAACAAGCAAGAAATAATAGATATGTCAGGTTATGCCAAAGGAGTCTATATTACTAAAATAATTATGCCTAACAAAACCACATTTACGAAAATAATTAAAAAGTAAAAAAGACACTATAATTATTTATGTTTGTTAAAATCCGGTGATATAGATTAGTAGTGGTTATCTATGAACATAACGACTGAAGGATAATGAGAAGACCATTGCTCAAAACCACATAAAGACACACAAAAAAGACTAAAAAAAGTGTTATAACTTACTCTTCTACATTTTTCAAAAAAAATTTAACTCCTAAAATAGAACTTTACAGATAAAATAATTTGCATATCAGCTTTAAGCATTTAGAACACTATTATCACAAAAAACAAAAGTACTTTAAAAAATAAAGATGTTAATTCAACAGCTTAATAAATTTATACAATGGGAAATAAAAGAAGCTCCTACCTTCCTTTATTTCC
>CAYQWX010000055.1:0-13522 GCA_964421355.1 uncultured Bacteroidales bacterium | reverse complement strand
ACCACCCATAGGTAATGTTGTCAAAGAGTTTTTGAATACTTGTTCGAATGCCAAGAATTTCAACAATCCTAAATAAACAGTTGGGTGAAAACGCAAACCACCTTTGTAAGGTCCTATTGCGCTATTCATTTCAATACGGAATCCTCTGTTGATTTGAATGTTTCCTTTGTCGTCCAACCAAGGAACTCTAAACATAATTACTCTTTCGGGTTCTGCAATTCTTTCAAGAATTTTTGCTTCCTTGTATTTTGGATGTTCTTCAATAAAAGGAATCAAAGATTCTGCTACTTCGTAAACTGCTTGATGGAATTCTTTTTCGCCAGGATTTTTGGCGATAATGTAATCCATAAATTCATCTAATCTTTTTTTGTAAGTTGTTTCCATATTTTTATGGTTTTTAATTTTCAGTGCAATGTTAAAAATATTTTTTCAATACAAAACAAAAAAATTATATGTTTAATAACATTTTTTTTTTTGATAAAAATCAAATACAGGTAACTGTCATATTATCAATGTGTTAGCTTTCGTATATGACTTTTAAATGATTGTGAATATTTTTTACTTTTATAGTTTTACATTCTTCCACAATAGACTCTCCATCCAAATGAATGAAAATAGGTGATTTTTCTACTTTAATTTCAAACTCTTCCGCCCTAAAATATTCAATATACCTTGAATTATCTATTGATTTGGTAAATAATTTGGTAGCTAATATCGGGGTGTCTGAGATATGAAACTTTTTTAATATGACAACATCTATTATTCCGTCATCTATTACAGCTTTGGGTGCAATAAAGGCATTATTGCCATATTGACGAGTATTGGCAAAAGATAGTAAAAATGCTTGTCGGCGAAATTCTTTTTCATTAATTTTTAATATAAATTCAATATTTTGGTAGGAAAAGTATTCTCTAACAGCCAAACGGATATAATTTTTTAGTCCTCTTGTTTCCAACTTTTCAAACTTACGGGCAATAAGGGCATCAAAACCTATCCCTCCAACACAAGCACCATAATATTTGTTATTTACCAGCATTAAATCTATTGAACGGGCTTTCCCTTTATTTAATGTTGTTATGGCTTTATTTATATTCAAAGAGATATTTAGCTCTCTTGCCAAAGCATTACCGGAGCCTAATGGGATTATACCTAATATGACAGGTTTGTTTACTATTCTGTTTATTGTTTTGTTTACAGTGCCGTCTCCTCCCACTGCAACTACTATGCTATCTGGTATTGAAGTTATATTGTCAAGAGCGGAGTAGGCTTCTTCCAAACTGTGTGTTTTTATTATTTCACTTTGATATTTGTTTGTGTCCAATTCTGATAATATTGCTTTTTCAATTGTTGGCAATTCTTTCTTTATTCTGCCAGAATTCATATTTATCAAAAAAAATATGGGTGTTTTCATTTTTGTATAGTCTCTAAATTCAAATTATCAGTCAAATATAAAGATTTTGTTTTATCTTTTCCTCTCATTATATCAAGTTGTTGGCTAACTCCTGAAAAGTGTGTTATGTAAAATGCCGCTTTTTCTATATCCATTTTATGTAAGTAATTATCTGTATGCAAAAAGTTGAGCAATTTCACAGCTTTGAAGCCATTGAACCATGTAAAAAAAGCTTTTCGGAATGTTTTTTTGTTTTTGGTATTTTGTAAAATCAAATTTATATGTTTACAAAACTCTATTCCGGATAAAAATTCTTTTACTTTCTTATTTTCAATATTGTTGTTTATATAGTTTTCACAGTCTTTTGTTTCAAAAAGTTTAATATGATTTTCAAATACCGATTTTAATAAATAAAATGCTTCTGTATTATATGTTTTTAGATGAGAATCTGGTGATTTTGTAAGGGTGTATATTGTTTTACCTGTGCCAAAAGGAGTTTTTTGAGTGGGGCGGGCAGATGGATAAACGGTGGTAGATGTTAAGTCGCAATAATTGCCACCAAGCATAATTTTGTTTAAAAAATAAAAATCTTCTCCACCTTGTTTTTTGGGCATGCCACCCTGCAATATATAGTCTTGATATCTTACCACAAAAGCAGACCCTATTGTGTGAAAAGCAAAAGGGAAATCAATATGTCGTAACATTGTTACATAATATCTCAAATATAATTCGTATTGTGATATTGCTTTGTTTATCAAATCATTATTCAAAAAAAGATGTTCGTAGTACAAAGATATTCCTCTACATTCCTGATAAGTAAAAAAATGCTTTTCTATAGTTACAAAATAATTTTGGGCAACTAAAGTGTCGGCATCTAATGAAATAAGCAAGCCGTCCGAAATGTTATTTTGAAAAAAATAGTATGATGCAGTGTCCATGCCTACCTTACGTGCAAATCCTACTCCAGCCTCTTTTTTTCTAATATCGTAAGCAGTAAGTACATATAGAGGATAATTTAATGTCAAAGTATTCAGTTTGTCAAAAATGATTTTATTTTTCTTCACAACTTTATCTGGAGAATTTTCAGGGTGATTTACTACAATTATTATAGCAGGATTTATTTTAGATGGTGTAATAGTTTCATTTATCGATTTAAGTGTGTTAAATATCATAAAATCCTGATATACAGGAATAATAACAAAGGCTTTGTGATTATTGTATTGTGGTATGAAATGTGCTAAATACTGTTTTGATAAATATTTTTGTATAGATTTATCCAACCGTTTGGTTTATTATTTCTTTGTGTTAGCTCGTTTATAGCGTTCATTTAACAAAACAACTACTGTATCCGTAATATCTTGAGCCGTATCTCCTATCAAAAAAGCATTAGCGTTAAATATGTAATTATATTTTTGAGTCTTGTTAAATTCTTTTAAAAATATAATAACAGAGTCTAAAAGTTGATTTTCCAATTGTTGCTTTTCAGCCATAATTTCTTGTGTAAGCTTATCTCTCAATGCCAATAATTTTTGTTGCTTTTCTTGAAGTTGTTGTTGCTGTGCTTGTGCACTTTCCATACTTAAAAAAGAATTTGTTTGTACTTTTTTTTGAAATTCTGCTGCATCTTTTTGAAAAGCTTCCATCTTTTTGTTTAGTTCACTTTCCATTTTCTTTTGCTTATCGAGCAGTTTATTTTGTAATTCATCAAATAGTAAATATTGTGACAGAAGTGTATCTACATTTACATAAGCAAATTTTAGTGCATTGTTATTTGTAGAGGTATCAGTTTGCTGTTCTGTTTTCTCTGTGTTAGTTTTAGTTGTAGGGTTTTCTCCTTTTACGGAAAAATATAAATAAAACAAAACACCCACTGCTATTATTAAAACAATATTCAAAATGGTATTAAAACTTTTCATATGTTTATTTTTTTAGACTGGCAAAGATATAAAAATAATCAGGTTCAATATAAGTGTTTTTGCAATTATTTGTAAGGTAGGTTTAAATATAAAATATAACATTTCAGTTTACAAGTTTATGAGATAATTTATAAGGCATTTGGAAACATAATTTTTTTTGAGGTCTCCAATTTGTTTTCATTTGTATTTTATTTAGATTCTGAGTGTTATCTTAATTTATAATTTATTTTTTAGGAATATAAAGTAAGACCGTTGTGTCAAAATCACATAAACACATACAAAAAAACACTATAAATCACCTGATATTCAAACAATTATCAATATATTTGCCCATGTAAATCATATAAAAAATTAGTAATTATGAACAGGTTCTTCGCTGTGAGTATTTTATTTTCCCTTTTTGCTCATCAAGTTTTTTCGCAAACTATAAAAGAAATTCGTTATTACAGTGAAGTGGGAACTTTTTTATTAAACTCCATTGTTGAAAAAGGGAAGATATTTTCCGAAACGGAAATTCGTTTAATGAAGCAAAACAAAAACATTTGGTTGGCAGAATATAAGACAAAGGGAGAAAAAAGTACGGAAATAATTGATGTTAAACGAAAAAAGTATAAATATAAAGGATGTGATAATTGGAATTTTCTACAATTAGAAAAACCCAATATAATAAAATCAAAAAAGGATAGCCTGATAAATGGTTTATTATGCAATAAACTTTATATGGTTGCAGGAAAAGATTCTTTAACAATTTGGTATTATAAAAAATTAAAAAAATATAATGTTTTTTATAATTATATGAGGTATGTTCCCGGATTGCCAGTCTTGGTATTAACATCAAACAATAAATATTACTACAAATTATTATCTGTTTCATATTCAAAAGATTAGTTAAAAAAAACAATGTTATCCGACAAACTTTTCCAAGAGCGGGCTCTCCTATAGAATTTACCGTTTTTTGTGTTTTGTATTGGGGAAATACCTTTCTCTATTTTTCTTCGTTCATTTTCGACACAAAACCTTTTACGATATACCGCATTGCTGTTGTTGCCAACTTATACTGCAGGCAAAAGGAAGCCACGAAAAAATAAACTTTAATTTATTGTTTAATCTAAGGAATTTGATTATTTTTTTGAATAAGTGGCAAAACTATTTTTGGAAATACATAGTGGTTCTACAATTTATCCTGATATATTTTTTAACTTTTTGCCTCAAATCAAAAACACATAAAACACTAAATTATTTATAATCAATGAAAACACTGAAAACAAAATGGTTTCTTTTAGCTTATCCTACTCCAATCAATTTCTTTGAAATTAATATTTTCAAGTTGCTTTTTTAATAATATGTTTTTATCTTTCTCCAATAATAAATCTTCTTTCAATACTTCTATTGCCACATTTTTGGCTTTGTTTAGCAATATTCCATCTTTACCAAGCTCTGCAATTTTGAGTTCAAACGGCATTCCGCTTTGTTGCTTACCTTCTATATTACCGGGACCCCTAAGTCTTAAATCTTCTTCGGCTATTTGAAAGCCATCATTTGTAGCCGTCATTATTTGCATTCGGTTTTCTGCTGTTTTGCTTAGTTTTCCTTTTGTAATCAATATACAATAAGATTTGTGGGAACTACGCCCTACTCTTCCCCGCAATTGATGTAACTGAGACAGACCAAAACGTTCTGCATTCTCTATTACCATAATAGTTGCATTTGGTACATTTACTCCAACTTCTATTACAGTGGTTGCTACCATTATTTGAGCTTGTCCTGAAACAAACAATCTCATTTGTTCTTCTTTTTCTTTTGGCAACATTTTGCCATGAACCATTGCCGTAAGATATTTTGGAGATGGAAAAAAATGTATAATATCTTCATATCCTGTCATCAAATTTTCAAGTTCTAATTTTGCCGATTCTTCTATTAACGGAAACACAATATATGCCTGACGACCTTTATCAATTTGTTTTTTTATAAAATTATAAACTTTTGCTCTTTGTGATTGTGTAACATGGTATGTGTCAATATGTTTTCTACCTGGAGGCATTTCATCTATTATAGATACATCCAAATCTCCGTAAAGAGTCATTGCCAATGTGCGAGGTATTGGTGTGGCTGTCATTACCAGAATATGTGGCGGAATAATGCTTTTTGTCCACATCTTAGCCCTCTGTGCTACTCCAAAGCGATGCTGCTCATCTATTACTACAAAGCCTAATTTGTTAAAAACAACATCATCTTCTATCAATGCATGTGTGCCAATTATTATATTTATATTGCCTTCTGCAAGTTGTTTTTTTATTATTGTTTTATTTTTCTGAGTAGTAGAACCTGTTAATAAAGCAATATTTACAGGAATACCCTGCAACATTGATACAAATGACTGATAATGCTGCTGAGCCAGCACTTCTGTTGGAGCCATAAGTGCCACTTGATAGCCATTGTCTATTGCTATAAGCATGGAAAGAAGTGCTACCAATGTTTTTCCGCTTCCCACATCTCCTTGTAGCAACCTGTTCATTTGTTTTCCACTTTTGAAATCCTTGTGTATATCTTTTATTACCCGTTTTTGTGCTCCCGTAAGTTCAAAAGGTAAATTTTCTTTATAAAATTTATGAAAAATATCACCAACTTTTTCAAAAACATAACCTTCTACTTTATTTTTTCGGATAAGGCGCCGTTGCTGTATTTTTAATTGTATCCAAAATAATTCTTCAAATTTGAGTCGATACCTTGCTTTATTGGCAAGTTCTACCGATTGAGGTAAATGTATATTCAATATAGCATCTTTTCGTGGTAGTAGTCCGTATTTTTCTATTAACCAAACAGGAAGTGTTTCCTGAATTTTTTCATATATTTCGGGTAAAAGTGTAGAAAATATTTTTATAAAAACCTTATTTGTTATATAATTTTCTTTTAATTTTTCTTTTGAAGGATATACAGGAGCAAGTTTTTTTGTTTTGATCTGTTCTGAGTTATAATCTTCTATTTCGGGATGAATAAAGCTTATTTCATTTTTATAAAAATTAGGTTTTCCGAAAATAAGAATTTTTTTACCATACGAAATCTTTTTTTTTATCCATTCAAAACCTTGAAACCAAACAAGAATGGCTTCTCCCGTGCCATCACTAATTTTAACAGTAAGGCGTTTACGTCCTTTTGTTATAAGCTGAAAATCTCCTATTATCTTTCCTGCTACTTGTATATTATTATTCCAATTAGCTTTTGACAGTTGCAATGAAGCTAAACTATATACCTTTGTTCTATCCTCATATCTATACGGAAAATATTCTATTAAATCTTTTACGGTTTCTATACCAAGTTCTTTTTTAATAATCTTTGCTCTTTTAGGTCCTACTCCTTTTATATATTGTATATCCGTATTAAGTTCCATTATTTAGACAGTAAAAATACAAAGATATAAGATTTATCATAACAAAAACGCCCCTTTTTTTTAGAGGCGTTTTTAATTTATTACAATTGCAAAACTTATTATTGTTTTTTCTTGGGTTTTTCCTTCCCTTTACCATCATCATTATTTGCATGTTCCGGTATTTTTTTACCGTTTATCTTGTATTCCAGCAATTCGTCTAATTGATCAGTATCTATTCTTTTTGCAATTATTTTTTTGTTTTTATCCAATAAATAAATCACCGGTGTAGAATATATGTCATAGTAATCTCTAAAATGGGATAGATTATAGCGGTCTATTACATTTATAAAATCGTTTAAGTCTTTTTCTCTTATAAATTTTTTCCATTCTGCGGTATCTGTAATTGTGCATACAGCAAACACTTCCACATTTTTATTTTTAAACTTATCATGAATCTTCTTTATTTTAGGCATTGCTTTTTTACAGTGTCCGCATCCCGGATCCCAAAATACTAATATTGTATAATCAGCATCTACTTTATATAGTGAAGTAAATGCCCCGTTTGCCAATTCCATTGGTCGCAAATCGTGAGCTTTTTCTCCAATAATATTAGGTTCTATCTTTTTAACACGGTCTCTTAATTTTGCTAAAAATGTAGAATCTACCCAATCTGCCTTACCTGCAAGATAATAATTTTTGGCAATATCCAAAAAGACTTTATCCATTCCCATTATTTTTGTCCTTTCATAATACCCTAGCATATAAGCAACCATATATTGATATGTCTTTTTATTGCCACTGGCTTTTTCTATCATTTTATGACCTTCCTTTATTATTGTATCAGGATCTTGTATCAACAATCTTGTAAAATAATTATTTACTCTGCGGTAATAAAGTGGAGAATAAAGCAATCTTGGATCTGATAAATTGAAGTTATCAAAATAGTGTTTCTTTATATAATAATATTTCTTTGCTTGAAGAGCAGAATCCTTGTTTGCAATATTATCAGGTACCTTAAATTTAGGAACTTCGGGTTCTATAAGCGCTTTTACCAAAACCGCCAAAAATGTGTTAGGATGGTTTTTTATTATTTGTTTCCAATAATCTTTTACTTCTTTGTTTATATCTGCCATTTCGGATTTTATCTTGTGTTGCTCTGCAGTATCTTTTGTGGCTCTGTATTTTTTTTGAAGAGCTTCCATTTTATCGTAAAAGTCCAACATTTTCTTTTGATATTCATAAAAAGCTACCAACTCATTATTACCTTTCACTTTCATGTGTTTGATAAAATCGGCAGTATCTGTTTCCAAAGAAAAATTTTGATCATCACCTATCAATACTTCAAAATATTTATTCTTCATACTTGGAAAAATAACCAAATAAACACCTTCATCCAACTTTTCTTTACCTTTTATCAATGCTTCTCCTTTACTATCAAAATGAATGGTATCCTTTGCAAATTGCTTATCTGCATAATAATAGCCAAAGTAGGCAATTGTGTCTTTTATTCCATGAACCGTTATTTTAATCTTATAACCATCCGCAAAAGTTTTTGACACACTGGCATTTAACATCATTACTACCAATCCTGTTAATAATACTAACTTTTTCATTTTATATAATTTTTTATCCGCACAAAATTATAACAAATATATTCTATTTGTATTGTATTACAACAAATAAAAATAAAAAATGACTTTTGTCATAAATAATCTACCTTCATTTAATCTACCTTAGTGAACCAAATAAATAGACAAAAGTGGGAAAAAACGTAAAACTTATTAAATGGAATAATGATTTTTCCGTTTCAAATGTATTTTTTGATAATCAACACAAAAAATTTATTCGCATACTTAACAACCTTGCAAATGCCATAAACAATGACTGTAAGATCAAAACGCAAGACGTATTTTTTGAACTTATTTATTATATTGAACACTATATGATAGAAAAAGATGTAACATTAATAAATTGTGATATAAAAAAATACATTAAGCATAAAAAATTACATAACAAATTATTAAAAAAAGTTGAGGAGTGTTATCAGAAATTAAGTAATTCTCCAAATATATCAGAATGTTGTACAAATTTATATAGCTACTTAAGGAATTGGTTTGTTTCTTATATAAAACTAATAAAACAAAATAATTTTAATGAGTGTTGGAAACAAAACAATAATTAAATGATGGAAACAAAAAAAAGTGGAAGTCGTACGACTTCCACTTTTTATATTGCTAGTATATTAGCTATACTGCTTTATTTATTTTTTTACTTCGTAAGAACCTATCATCTTTGAAGGATCAACCCATTCATCAAATTGTTTTTCTGTAAGTAATCCTAATTCTACTGCTGCTTGTTTTAAAGTTTTATTTTCAGCATAAGCCTTTTTAGCAATTTTAGCAGCATTTTCATAGCCAATATGAGTATTCAAAGCTGTAACTAACATCAAAGAATTATCTAAATATTTCTTGATGTTTTCCTTATTTGGTTTTATACCTTTTACTGCTTTTTCTGTAAAGGAGACACAAGCATCACCAAGCAATCTGGCAGATTCCAATACATTTCTAGCTATCAACGGCTTAAATACATTAAGTTCAAAATGTCCTTGCATTCCACCTGTAGAAACAGCTACATCATTTCCTATCACTTGTGCTGCAACCATTGTGATAGCTTCATTTTGAGTAGGATTAACCTTACCTGGCATAATAGAAGAACCTGGTTCATTAGCTGGCAAAATTAGTTCTCCTATGCCACATCTTGGACCTGATGCAAGAAAACGAATATCATTAGCAATTTTCATAATTGATACTGCTAATTTTTTCAAAGCACCAGATACTCCAACCATTGCATCATGTGCAGCTAATGCTTCAAATTTATTAGGTGCGGTTTTGAAAGGAAATCCTGTAAACTCACTTATTTTTTTAGCCACCAGTTCTGCATAACCTTTTGGAGTATTCAATCCTGTTCCTACTGCTGTTCCCCCAAGAGCAAGTTCAGATAGATGGTCCAAAGCATCTTTTAATGTTTTTAGTCCATGGTCAAGTTGTGCTGCATATCCACTAAATTCCTGTCCCAAAGTAAGAGGAGTAGCATCCATAAGGTGAGTACGACCTGTTTTAATTATATCTTTAAATTCTTCTGCTTTTTCTGCAAGAGCATCTCTAAGTCTTTCTACTCCTGGAATAGTTACTTCCATGAGCATTTTATAAGTAGCAATATGCATAGCTGTAGGGAATGTATCATTAGATGATTGTGATTTATTTACATCATCATTTGGATGCAATACTTTTTTACTATCGGTAAGTTTTCCACCTTTTAACACATGTGCTCTATTAGCAATCACTTCATTTACATTCATATTTGATTGAGTACCAGAACCTGTTTGCCAAATTACTAATGGGAAATGCTCATGTAGTTTTCCTTCAATTATTTCATCTGCAACTCGGGAAATAAGCTCCATTTTTTCTTGTGGCAACACTCCTAATTCATAATTGGCATGAGCTGCTGCTTTTTTTAAGTATCCAAAAGCTTGTATAATTTCCTTTGGCATAGATGCAGGTTCCCCAATTTTGAAATTATCTTTTGACCTTTGAGTTTGAGCTCCCCAATATTTATCAGCAGGAACTTTTACTTCACCCATTGTGTCATGTTCAATTCTGTATTCCATAATTTTTTGTTTTTATAATTATATATGCAAATATAACTATTGAAAATTTTTAATAAATGTTTTTTAGCATAATGTGGAAAAAATTTAGTTGTTCAATTTTAATTCAAATAGACCTTCTTGTAGAATCTTTTTGATACCTGTTTCCAAAGAAATAAGAGGACGTCCTAATATTTTTCTCATTTTTGTAATATCTGGATGACGTCTTGTCATATCTCCTTCTTTTAACGGGGGAAGAAAAACCAATTTTGAGTCAGAACCTGTAATATCAATAATTACTTTTGCTAAATCTATAATCGATGTTTCTTTATCATTGCCTATATTTACAACAGAGTTTATATACAAATCATTATTTAATATTTTGACAGTAGCTTCTACATTATCATCAATATAACAAAAAGTTCGAGTCTGACTCCCATCTCCATATATTGTAATATCTTCACCTCTTAATGCAAAATATAAAAATCTGGATATTACAAAATTACGACTTTGTTTTGGTCCATAAGTATTAAAAAAACGGAATACGGTATAAGGTAATCCATACTCTTGATGATAAGATTTAAGAAAAACTTCTCCTACATTTTTTACCACTGCATAAGGAAGACGGGAATTTAGAGGTGTGGTATCTTCATTTTGAGGAAATTCCACAGGTTCTCCATATACTTCAGAAGAAGAAGAATAAAACACCCTTTTTACTCCTGTTTGCTTGGAAAAATCCAAAATATTTTTTATTCCTTCTATATCTCTCAATACCCAAATGGGGTTTTCCAAAGTTCTTTTCACCCCAACTACTGCCGCATAGTGAAACACATAATCAAAATTATACTTAAGCATTATAGGTTCTAATGCTTTTCTATCATTTACATCAGCATTTATAAATTCAAAGTTATTATTACTATTTCGTGGTAATTTTCTTTTATCCCCCGTAGAAAGATTATCTACTACTACTACATAATTATTGGCATCTTTTATTAAATATCCCGCTAAAGAACTACCAATAAATCCTGCTCCACCTGTAATTAATATTTTCCTCATTTGTGTCAAAAACAATAATATTATTTTTTTATCACCTTAGGAACTTTGAAATAATCTGAATCTTTCTCAGGAGCATTCTTTAAAGCATCATCATGCGTTATAGGATTATGAGGAATATCTTTTCTTAATGTTGGCAAATCTTCTTCATTAATGTATTTTAAAGGCTCAATTCCTTCTGTGTCAAGTTTATCTAACTTTTCTATAAAAGCTAACATTTCATTCAAATCTTTCTTTATTTTTTCTTTTTCTTCTAATTCAAACTGCAATTTTGCAAGTTTTCCTATTTTTTCTAACAACACATCGTCAATAATCATAGTAATTAAGTTATTTTTGTGCAAAAATAATCAAAATTATGGAAACAATAGTAAGTGGAATAAGACCAACGGGACATTTACACTTAGGTAATTATTTCGGTGCTGTAAGAAATTTTGTAAAACTCCAAGACACTCACCGTTGTTTTTTCTTTGTAGCTGATTACCACTCACTTACCACTCATCCAGAAGCAGAAGATTTAAAGCAAAGGGTAAAAACGATTATTATAGAGTTTTTAGCAGCCGGATTAGACCCTCATAAAGCGACATTGTATATACAAAGTGATGTGCCCGAAGTTACGGAATTATACCTCATATTAAATATGTTTGCTTATAAAGGAGAATTGGAACGTACTGCATCATTTAAGGAAAAAGCACGTAAACAACCTAATAATGTAAATGCAGGACTTCTTACATATCCTGTGCTTATGGCAGCAGATATACTAATACACAAGGCTAACAAAGTTCCTGTCGGCAAAGACCAGGAACAACATTTGGAGATGACACGTAATTTCGCAAAACGATTCAATAATTTTTATAAAAAAAATATTTTTCCTGAACCGCAACCTTATAATTTTGGTAATGATTTGGTAAAGGTACCGGGACTTGATGGCAGTGGTAAAATGGGGAAAAGTGATAATAACGGCATATATCTAATTGATGAAGAAAAAGTTATAAGAAAAAAAATAATGCGTGCCGTAACCGATACAGGACCACAAGAAGGTCAACCTATGTCAGAAGGGGTGAAAAATCTATTTACTCTTATGGAACTTGTTTCATCTACAGATACAGTAGAATATTTTAGAGAACAATATCACAACTTAAATATCCGTTATGGAGATATGAAAAAACAACTTGCCGAAGATATGAATAAATTTATAGAACCTATTAGAGAAAAAATAAAAGAACTCTCACAAAATGATAAATATATTGAGGAAATAATAAAAGAAGGTGCTGAAAGGGCTAAAAAATCGGCACAAAAAACAATAAAAGAAGTAAGGGAAACAATAGGTTTTACCAACACATTACTATAAAAAACAAAGAAAAAATGAAATATTATTTCATAACAGGAGTAAGCAAGGGAATAGGAAAAGCATTGGTAAATGATTTATTAAAACAAGATGACATAAAGATATATGGATATTCACGTACCCAACCTGATATAACTAATAACAATTTTGAATGGATAGCAATTGACCTATCAAAAACAAATACTGTAATAGATTTCAACTTTCCCGATTTAAACTTAAAAAAAGATGATACATTATATTTGGTAAATAATGCAGCAATAATAGGAGATATAAATTTTACGGGAAAAAAGGATAATAAAACAATAGCTGATACATACAACGTAAACATAATAGCTCCTGCTATATTAACAAACAAATTTTTGGACAAATATGGGAATTTACAAAATCATAAAATAATATTTAATGTAAGTTCAGGTGCAGGTCGTCACCCAATTGTTTCGTGGGCAGACTATTGTGCTACAAAAGCGGCAATGGATATGTTAAGTAATACTATAAAAGAAGAGTTAGATATTGAAATATATCCAAATACTTATATATTTTCCGTAGCACCTGGCATAGTAGATACACAAATGCAAAATGAAATAAGACTTGCAGGCAAAGAAAAATTTCCACACCATGAAATATTTGTGGAATATAAAGAAAAAAATCTATTGTGGACACCGGAAACAGTTGCCGAAAAACTTATATACATAATGCACAACCCCGATAAATTTGATAGACATATACTACTGGATATAAGAGACTTATAACATATATAAATTATGAAACTCAAATCTTTATTTATTATAACAATACTTCTTTTTCCAAT
>CAYQWX010000054.1:6234-13571 GCA_964421355.1 uncultured Bacteroidales bacterium | reverse complement strand
GTGGAGCATAGGGGAGTCGAACCCCTGACCTCGTGACTGCCAGTCACGCACTCTAGCCAACTGAGCTAATGCCCCATAGAAAAAAACTCACACAAAATTAGACAACTTTTCAATACAATATAAATTTACACATCAAAAAATTTAACTAATTATAGTGAGTAACTTAATTACAAATAAAATATTACCTTTGTTTATAAAAAAATCATTATGCACATAGTAATAGCAGGAAACATCGGGGCAGGTAAAACAACCTTAACAAAAATGCTTGCAAAACACTACAATTGGCAACCTCATTTTGAAAACGTAGATGACAATCCTTATCTTGATGACTTTTATCGGGATATGACAAGATGGTCATTTAATCTTCAAATATTTTTCTTAAAAAAACGTTTTCAACAAATAATTGACATAAAAAAATCTGATAAAACTATAATTCAAGACCGTTCAATATATGAAGATGCTCACATCTTTGCTCCAAACTTATATGAAATGGGACTAATGTCTCCACGTGATTTCCAAAACTATAAAGAACTTTTTGAGCTAATAAGCTCCTTAGTTCCACCTCCCGATTTACTCATTTATCTAAAAGCTGAAGTCCCGACACTTGTCAAACAAATTGCAATGAGAGGACGCGAATATGAAAAAAACATAAGCATAGAATATCTTCAAAAATTAAATACTAAATACAATAAATGGATAAAAGAATATGACAGAAGCAAACACATAACAATAAACATTGATAATCTGGACTTTATAAACAATCCCGAAGATTTTGGTTATATAATACAAAAGATTGACACCGAACTAAATAACCTTTTTACCATAACACAATGACAAAAAAAGAACTATATAAAAAAACAATTGAATACTTTGAACAATACATGCCAAATCCTCAAACGGAATTACACTACAACACCCCGTTTCAATTACTCGTAGCAGTATTATTATCTGCCCAATGCACAGATGTGCGAGTCAATAAAATAACCCCGATTTTATTTGAAAAATATCCGAACGCTTATTCAATGAGTAAAGCCACCCAACAAGAAATTTTTGAACTAATAAAATCTTGCTCATATCCAAATAACAAAGCTAAATATCTCGTAGAAGTTGCCAAAGCAATCACAGAAAAATATAATGGAAACATACCCGAAAACCCAAAAGAAATGGAAAAACTTCCGGGAATAGGACGAAAATCAGCAAATGTTTTAGCATCAATAATATACGACAAACCTGTGATTGCAGTTGATACCCACGTGTTTAGAGTAGCTAATAGAATAGGACTTACCAAGTCAAAAACGCCCCTACAAACAGAAAAACAACTTTCGGAAGGATTTCCTAAAAAACTATTACCAAAAGCTCATCACTGGTTAATATTACACGGACGTTATATATGCAAAGCTCAAAAACCTTTATGCGAAAAATGCGGATTAAAAGAAATCTGCAACTATTATAAAAAACAACAAAAAAAAATATAAATATGTTCAAAATAACACCCAATACCAAAATAGTAGATATTATACAAGAAGAGCATTTAATTGTATCCGTTTTATTACGATTAGAGATATTACCAGGATATGGAGACAAAACGATACAACAAATAGCAGACGAAACCAATTATGATACAACATTCCTTACTTTCCTTATATCTCTTTACCTAAACAACAATTTAGAAACATTAGAAGAATACAAAAATATTGATATAGAACTAATTACCTCATTTTTACAAAAAAGTCACAATTTTTACAAAGAAGAAAAAATACCACAATTAAAACAAGTGTTTAACAACATGATACAACAAGCTAAAGCAGAAACCAATATAAAAGTCCTTCAATATTACTTTGACAACTACCTTAATGAATTTTTTATACACATGGAATATGAAGAAAAACAAGTATTTCCATACGCAGAAGAATTATCTAATATTTTACAAAATCACACTATATCAAAAAAATTTTTAGAAGGATTTAATACATTTTCCGTACAAAGTTATTTGGAACAGCATGAAGAAGGTACACAAGAAAAACTTGAAGACCTCAAAAATATCCTACTAAAATTCGTACCTCCCCTAAACTCTTACAAAGAATATTACGATGTAATAGATATGTTATTTTCCCTTGGTAAAGACTTGAACACACACATGATTATAGAAAATAACATATTAGTGCCCCAGTTGAGTAACATGGGAGAAAATGTAAAAAAATTATTAAAAGAAAACAAAATTACACTGCAACCTTAAATACAAAAAAATAGTTTGTTACATTAGCATATCAAATTTACCACTATGAAAAAAATAATATTAATAGTTCTGGTTTTAGTCACTTTCTATAATAGTAATGCACAAAAAGAAATAACTCTAATAAATAAATATGGTGATTTATATTTCAAATTTGCAAAAAATGAGCATAAAACACCATTACCCAAATTTATCTCAATAGATGCTATAAAAAATGATACTATATACGCTTACATACACGGCAAAGACTTATCATTATTACAAGCATTAAACATACATTACATACCAATAGACAAAGCTGGACACACCAAAGCTCTTAACATGGCAACAACCACAGGGCAAATGGTAAACTGGGACCACTACCCCACCTATGATGTATATATACAAATGATGCAAAATTTTGCAAACTCTTATCCTTCCATTTGCAAACTTGATACAATAGGTTATTCGCAACAAGGAAGACTTATTTTAGCACTTAAAATATCTGATAATCCCAACTCTGACGAAGCAGAACCTCAATTCTTTTACACATCCACAATGCACGGTGATGAAGTGGCAGGATATGTATTCATGCTACGACTAATAGACACTCTACTTACAAGCTACAATAATAATTCTGACATTACAAACTTAATAAACTCTACTCAGATATGGATAAACCCTTTGGCAAATCCGGATGGCACATACAACGGAGGTAATAATGATGTATCAGGCGCCACAAGATATTTATCCGATGGAAAAGACCCCAATAGAGACTTTCCTGACCCAACAGGGAATCAAACTCCAAGTGGACAATGGAGCCAAGAAACAATAGAAATGATGCAGTGGGCACAAAAACACCGTTTTGTTATGAGTATAAACTTCCATAGTGGAGCAGAAGTAGCAAACTATCCATGGGATATATGGACCACATCTCAAAACTCACACGCAGATGACAACTGGTGGCAATTTGTAGCATCGGAATACGCACAAAATACTTTTTCTGCAAGTGAAAATAATGGATATTTTTCAGGTGTTTCTTCCAATGGAATAATAGAAGGAGGAGACTGGTATGTAGTAAGCGGTTCCCGTCAAGATTACATGAACTACTATAGACATTGCCGCGAAATGACAGTAGAATTATCTAACGACAAACTTTTATCTTCAGACCAATTACCTATATACTGGCACTACAATAGCAAAGCTCTAATAGATTATATCAAACAAGTTCATTATGGCTTTTACGGTACAGTAATAGATTCTTGCACAGGACAACCAATTGTTGCAAAAATAGAAATACTTAATCACGATAGAGACGGCTCAGAAGTTTATTCCTCCCAAATACATGGAGACTATTACCGCCCAATATATGCAGGAAATTACTCAATAATCATCTCGGCACAAGGTTATGATACAGTTACATACAATAATGTATCTATCTCAAATAATCAAAGTATCCAATTAAATGCAGCACTAACTCCTCAAAATCCTATTGCAGACTTCTCCATAGACTCATCTAATGCCTGTAATGGAGAATACACATTTTTTAATAACTCTACACAAAATTGTGATTATCTATGGTACTTTGGTGACGGCACCTCATCTACAGAAACAAATCCAATTCACATATATACTAATAACGGCACATATAATATTAAATTACATGTAACAAATTCTTGTGGCTCAGAAGATTCCACAACATATACAATAAATGTAGATAGACCTGATATCATCTTTAATAATGCATACTTTTGCAATGCAGAAAATATTACATTTGACATAGCAGGAGACGGAACAACTTACTGGTACACATCATCGGCAAGCACATCTCCTTTCTATATTGGCAATCAATACACTTTATACAATGTATCATCAGATACTACATTTTACATAGAAAATGTAATACCTGGAGATACATCAACAGGAGGAGAAAGCAGAGTAAACAGCGGAGGAAGTTTTTATACGGGATATGTAAAACATGGATTATATTTCAATGTAAATGAACATGTTACTTTGTATTCAGTAGATGTAAATGCAAATAGTAGTGGAAATAAAGATATTATTATTACTGCTCCTGATGGCACAACGATATTAGATACTAACATATACATTAATGCAGGAATACAAACTATAATATTAAACACTGATTTACCTGTACAAGACAGCCTTCTAATAAAATGTAACACAAGTAGTCCAGACTTATATAGAAACAACACATCAATATCATATCCATACAATATTGACAACAAAGTACAAATTACAACCAGTACAGCAGGACAAGGATATTATTACTTCTTCTACAACTGGAAAATAATTGGACAATCTTGTAAAAGTGCCAGAAAACCTATACACGCATATCATTACAATGGAAATCCGCAAGCCTCTTTTACTTATAACAGCACTCAAAACGGAATACAATTTCATAATACATCCACAGGTGCATCATCATACTCTTGGGACTTTGGAGACGGAACAACATCTACAGAAACCAACCCATTACACATATACAATGGTAATCAGGAAAACTATACAGTAACACTGATAGCATACAACTCTTGCGGCTCGGATACTACAGCTCAAGACATCATATATATAGCATCAAACTTCACAGAACTAACAAAAATAAAAATATCACCAAACCCTTTCAACAATATTTTTATGATAAAATCACAAACACCTATTACAGAAATAGAAATTATATCATTATCAGGAAAAGTATTTATGCAAAAACAATTATCATCACAAAACAAAGTACAAATAAATGCACAAACTTTACCTCAAGGCATATATATACTAAAGATTCAAACAGCGGAAAATACCATCTTGAAAAAAATAATGAAAAACTAAGTCCGTTAAAATTATGCACAAAATATTTATGCACAGATGTTTGCAACTTGCATCTCAAGGCAAATACTCTACAGCTCCTAATCCTCTCGTTGGTTCTGTAATAGTACATAATGGCAAAATTATTGGCGAAGGGTACCATATAAAGGCAGGAGAACCACATGCTGAAATAAATGCTATAAACTCTGTCAAAGACAAAACTCTACTATCACAATCTACACTATATGTAAATCTGGAACCATGTTCTCACTATGGCAAAACCCCACCATGTGCCAAAAAAATAGCCCAACTAAAAATCCCACGTGTAGTAATCGGAATAAAAGACCTATCGTCAAAAGTAAATGGAAAGGGAATCGAAATCTTAAAAAATGCAGGAATAGAAGTAATCACAAATGTTTTACATAAACAAAGTTTTGAAATAAATAAAAGATTTTTCACAAATCAATTATTACAAAGACCATACATAATATTAAAATGGGCACAAACTAAAGACAGACTTATTGATAAAACACATAAAACATCTCCCCAAGTAAACTGGATAACAAATACCATCTCCAAACACTTAGTACACAAATGGAGAGCTCAGCTATCTGCAATTTTAATAGGAAAAAATACCGCAATAAAAGATAATCCAAGCCTTAACACAAGAGAATGGTTTGGATATAATCCAATCCCTATAATATTAACACACAATCCTAATGACCTACCCTCATCTCTACAATTATTTAAAATTCATAAAAAAGTCATAATTCTCAATCATACAAAAGATAAAATTGAAAACAACATACATTACATAAACACAAAAGACAAAACATTATCCCAAACTCTCACATTATTATACAAACAGCATAACATATATTCCTTAATGGTAGAAGGTGGTACAAAAACCTTAAATACTTTTATCAACAATAATTTATGGGATGAAACCAAAATATTTACAGGCTCTCAATACTGGAACAATGGTATAAAAGCTCCAGAATTTCCATATATCCCTTTTAAAGAAGAATTTTTAGATAACGTACTGTTACAACACTATTCAAATTCCAAATCATTATCTTATGAAAATTTGTTTAATTGACTTCAACGACTCATTCACATATATCCTACAACAAACTATACACAAAGCATCAAATAACACAATCCACATAAATATTTTTAACATAAAAGAATTAGATTTAATAAATAAAATCACCAATTATCATAAAATTATACTCGGTCCCGGACCTGGTAATATAGACGAATATCCCGTAGCATTTGAAATATTACAACAAAATAAACAAAAATCAATATTAGGTATCTGTTTAGGACATCAAATAATAGCAAAATATGCAGGATGCCAACTACAAAATATGAACAAAGTATATCACGGACAAAAAATAAAAATAACACACTTTGACAACTCAATATTATGGAACAATATTCCTAAAACTTTCTATGCAGGATTATATCACTCTTGGGTAGTAGCACAAACATCCCCTAATATAACTATTACAGCCATAAGCCAACAAAATAAAATAATGGCAATAAAGCACAAACACTACAACATGGAAGGCATACAATTCCATCCTGAGTCATATATGACAGAACACGGACTACAAATAATAAAAAATTGGATATACTCCACTGCAAAATAGTATATTTTCTCTACATTAGTGCTTCATTTTTGAATAAAAATAAAATAAATGAAACAAAAAAATATCATTTTACTTTTTACCTTCAGTTTATCATTCCTAAATTTGTTTTCACAATATGCACCTCCTGCAGGCTTTCCAGGTTCTACAGCAATAAGCAAAGATAGCTCCATAATACAAAGCTGGGCTACTCATTGTCATGTAATACGTGGTTGGCAAAACATTACAGACACTTCATTGGGAAAAGCTTCTTTTGGTACTCCTTCCAACGCAATAGGAATAGCAGACAACAATGTAATAAGCCTCGGTGACAGCGGCATAGCCATAGTTAGTTTCAACGGAGTAATATACAATGGTCCGGGATATGACTTTGCCATATTTGAAAATGCGTTCAACAATAGTTTTTTGGAACTTGCCTTTGTTGAAGTCAGTAGCGATAGTATAAACTGGGTACGTTTCCCCTCGGTTTCTCTCACAGACACAAGCACTCAGGTTGGCACATTTGACACATTGGACGCAACAAAAATACATAATTTGGCAGGTAAATACAAAGCACTTTATGGAACTCCATTTGATTTGGAAGATATTGCTGATAGTGAAAATGTAAATATAGACAGTATAAAATACATAAAAATAATAGATGTAATAGG
>CAYQWX010000054.1:0-6224 GCA_964421355.1 uncultured Bacteroidales bacterium | reverse complement strand
ACATTCACACACATTGTTCCCGTGATAGTCAAGGACACAAAATAAATGACCCGTTTCCAACTCCTTTCAACACAAGTGGATTTGACTTAGATGCGGTAGCCACATTGAATTTCCATCAATATGAAAATCAGCAAAATCCATACACTACTACAAGTAAATTCATAAAAATCTATCCAGTTCCCACCCACAACACACTTAATCTAAAATGGGAAGGAAATCACTCATACACAATAAAAATACTTACTGCACAAGGAAGTATTATTTACAACACCACTTTATTTACCCCTTCAAACAAAATAATTATTAATACTTCTAATTGGAAAGCAGGAATATATTTTTTAAATATCTATACAAAAGAAAACAATATAGTATATCATAAAAAAATAATAATCAACTAAAAAAACTTAAACAATACAATAACCCTCAAAACAATAATAATCAAATTGCAAATATAAATATATACCCTAACATAACAAATCTAGTATTATCTACGGTAGATTCAACTATCAAATGTAACATTTTGGTTTACAAATTTATAAAATAATTTAAAAGGCATATGAAAGTCTAATTTTTTCTGGGTTTCTGATTTATTTCTATTTATATTTCATTGAGATTCTGTGTTGTTTGTTAATCAATAATTGACTTTTTAGGAATATATTGTCTCAACAAATTGTTAGCATATTCGATTTACTCTTTTCCCCATTAGGTATATAAATATGTAAAGCAAACAGGTACAATAAGAATTCAGGGTTATATCAAACAACCATTTACAAAAACAAATCGTCTTTTATATACATTAAATACTTATATTTGTAAAACATAAAAATATCACACCATGAAAAAAATATTATTTTTTGCACTGGCAATATGGATTACTACATTACAAGCACAAAAGATTTTTACACCAATATTGTCAAATGGAAGTAATCAAATTAAATTAATCAAATCTGACATAAAAGGATTTAATGGAATACTATCTATAAACAATTTAAAAGCTTTCAAAGTAAAAACACGTAAAGGTTCTTTTATCAGACTGGTTGCCGGGGATATGGTAAGGGATTTTAATGAAATAGGAAATCCCCTTATGCCAATATATAATAAACTAATAGAAATTCCAACAGGAGCAACACCTTCAATATCAGTCATTAATTATGACAGTACAATAATAAACCTAAATACATTAGGACTTGATAAACCATTGATGCCAGTACAACCATCCATTCCTAAAAATAAAAATCCGGAAGATTTACCCTTTTACTACAACAAAAAAGCATACCAAGTTAAAGCATTTATAAAAAATAATCCAATGGCAACACTAACCACCCTTGGTAAAATGCGTAATGTAACACTCGGGAGACTATCAATAAAACCATTTGCATACAATCCTGCCACCAACGAACTAGTAATCTATACAAACATTCACTTCAAAGTACAATTTAACGGAACAAACAAATCTAAACTCGTATCAAATTATAAAAAATACTATTCTCCTGTATTTGAATCACTTTTCAATAATACCTTGCTCAATCATAAAGCAATAAAACAAGCTATATCTGTAAAAGATACCATGAGTAAGTATCCACTTAAAATGGTGATAATATCAGACCCACAATTTGAAACAGCACTACAACCCTTTATTAAATGGAAAAACCAAATGGGAATAAAAACGATATTAGCTCTTACCAACGACCCCAATGTAGGTGATACTACAACATCTATACATAATTATCTTGCAAACTTATATAACAATGCAACACCTTCAGACCCTGCTCCTACATTTGTCCTTTTCGTAGGCGATATAGATCAAATACCGGCTTTTTATAGTACCGCCGGATACACCTCAAAACATACCGACTTATACTATTGCACAATGGACGGAAATGGAGACTTTTATCCCGAAATGTATTATGGACGCTGGTCAGCAGAAAATCTTACAGAACTTAATGCGTATATAGACAAAACATTAGAATACGAAAAATATTTATTCCCTGACGACTCTTACCTGGGAAGAGCTGTAATGGTTGCAGGAGTAGACGAATCTAACGCCCCCACCTATGGTAACGGACAAATAAATTACGGCTGCAATAACTATATAAATGCTTCACACGGATTTACCACAGTACACGAATATCTTTATGGTTCTGGTTCACCAATCACATCAGACCAATCATTTGCAGCAGATTCAATACATGCAAATGTAAGCAATGGAGTAGGATTTGCCAATTATACTGCACATTGTTCACCAGATGGATGGGCAAACCCTTCTTTCTCACAAAGCGACATACCCAATCTCCAAAATCAAGATAAATATTGTGTGATGTTAGGTAATTGCTGTCAATCAAACAAATTTGACGTATCAGATGCTTTTGGCGAAGTAATTACACATACAGCAAACAAAGGTGCTGTTGCTTATTTAGGAGCTTCTCAATACTCTTTATGGGACGAAGATTTTTGGTTTGCCGTAGGTGCCACATCAGTTACATCCAACCCTGATTATGATTCTCATCTCGGAGCTTATGACAGAATATTCCATGACCATTCCGAACCACAAAGCGAATGGTATGCCACCACTCATCAACTAATATTTGCAGGTAATTTAGCAGTAACAGAAGCAGGAAGCAATAACGAACAATATTACTGGGATATTTATCATACAATGGGGGATCCCTCATTACTAATATATATGGGAATACCACAAACTCTAAATGTTTCATACATCACTCCTCAACCAGTAGGAGTATCATCACTAACCGTAACTACCGAAGAAAATGCTTATGTAGCAATATCCCACCACGGAGTACTTTTAGATGCACAACTAGCCGATAACTCTGGAAATGTAACATTAAATTTCACACCTGTATCTGCTCTCGATACTTTTGATATTGTAGTAACAAAACAATTTAAAAAACCTTTTATTGGAAAGATTGTATTTATTTCATCCAATACTCCTTATGTAGTGTACATATCAAACCAAGTAAATGATGTAACAGGTAATAATAATGGGTTATGTGATTACGGAGAAAATATTTTACTTGGAGTTACATTAAAAAATGTAGGCAATCAAGATGCAAATAATGTAACCGCAACATTATCAACAAATGATACATACATTACTATTACAGATGATTCTTTAAGTTGTGGAAACATAACGGCAGGCACACAATTATCCTTTACAGATGCTTTTGCTTTCACAGTAAACGACTCCATACCAGATCAACACTCAGCACATTTCTCATTAGAAATAACAGATACTAACGATTCTATATGGACATATCCGATAAACATAACATTAAATGCTCCTCACCTTAATATTCTCCAATATACTATAAACGATGCTTCAGGCAACAATAACGGACATCTGGATATTGGAGAAAATGCAAACCTAACAATAATAAATGAAAACAATGGACATTCCACTACTCCTACAGGCAATTGCAACCTAACAACCTCATATTCACAAATTTCCATTAACAACCCCTCTACATCAATACCTACTGTAAATGCCAATAACACTTATAACACGACTTTCTCATTAAATGTAGCATCTTCTGCACAAATAGGAGACATTGCAAATATGAATTATCAATGGACAGCAACTCCATACTCGGTATCTGCTCAATTCTCTCTACCAATAGGAGAAATATATGAAGATTGGGAAAATGATAATCCGTTTGTATTCAATTGGGTTAATAGTGGAAATGCTCCTTGGACAAGAGATAGTATTACAAAATATGAAGGAGACTATTCTATGCGTTCAGGTACTATTACTGATAACCAAACATCTACACTATCTATAGATGTAAATGTAACTAACGATGATACATTAAGCTTCTATTACAAAGTATCATCTGAAAGCAACTACGACTTTTTACATTTTTATATAGATGGAGTACTCAGAAATGAATGGTCTGGAGAAGAAGGCTGGGATAGAGCTGCATACTTTATTCCTAATGGCACACACACTCTTACCTGGACTTACCAAAAAGATTACAGTGCAAGTCAAGGCGAAGATGCCGCATGGGTAGATTACATAGTATTTCCTCCAATATCTATAGTTACAAGCTACAACGAAATACAAGGGAACAAAGATGCAACTTGGAGAATTTATCCTAATCCTACTCCTAAACAATTAAATATAAACTATAACCTATTAACAAAATCACAAGTAACTATCAACTTATACAACAATAAAGGTAAATTTATAAAAACAATAATACCCAAGACTAATCAAGAACGAGGAGAACACAGCTTGATAATCAACTTAAATAATATTCCTGCCGGTGTTTATTATATAGAAATGAAAACCAACGATGACAAATATGTAAAACGTATAGTAAAAGAATAAATTCATAAAAAAGAGGTTGTGTTTATATGCAACCTCTTTTTTAATTAAAAGCAAACTATTTCGTTTAATAAATTAACTTCCAATAGTGTCCCAAATAATTTTCATATAAACATACAATGTCTTGAACCTTGTTCTACTTTTTTCATCAATAGTAAAAAGCAGATAACTGTCTGGGCAAGCAAGCTGAAAGTGGAAAGAAAAATTTGCATTTTCATCCTAAAAAAATTTGTAACACTATTATTAAACTTTATATAAATCGATATTATACTTCTTAATAATTTTTCGTAAATTTATCAAAGCATATCGCATTCTACCCAATGCAGTATTTATACTTATATCAAGCTCTTCTGCTATTTCCTTAAAATTCATTCCCACGAAATGTCGCAAAATCACAATTTCTTTTTGCTCTTCAGGAAGCAAGTCTATCAAGCTTTTAACTTTATTTCTAATTTGGGTATCTATTATTTTATTTTCAACATTTTTCGTATCTGAAAATCTAATCACATTAAACAAATTATATTCTTCATTTTCCCCAGGAATAACTTGATTCTTATTATCTTTTCTAAAATGGTCTATTATAAGATTGTGGGCAATTCTCATAACCCAACCAATAAATTTACCTTTCTCATTATACCTATTTTCTCTTAAAGAAGAAATAACTTTAACAAAAGTCTCTTGAAAAATATCATTAGCATCATCTTCATCTCTTACTTGGGAATATATATAAGTAAAAATAGTATCTTGATATCGGGATAACAATGTTTTGAATGCTTCGTTATTCCCTTCTTGAAACAACCTAACGAGTTTTGAATCTTCTAATTTTTCGTATAACATAAAAATACCTCCTGTTTTTTTAAGGTTAATATTTTTTAATATTTCTAACAGAAGATATTTTTTACTCGATAGGCTATTCCTCCTTATTTATTTAAAAGCACAGGTTCGTTTTTTATATAACGCAAAAATAATACAAAATGTTGCACTTATTGTATATTTTTTAACAAATAATTTAAAAAAAATACATTACAAAAAAATTACATATTGAAATACAATTTATTACATTGTATTAAAATAAGTTTTATTATTAGTGTAGTATAAGATACAAAAAAATATAGTAATTTTGTGCCCTGAAATTAAAAACTACAAAGTTTTGAAAATAAAAAATATTTTAATTTCCCAACCCAAACCGGCTGCAAGAAAAACTAAATACGATGATATTGCTGAAAAGTACAACCTTAACATTGATTATAAGCCTTTTATAACAGTAGAAAGTGTTTCGTCAAAAGAACTAAGAAAACAAAAAATAGACTTTTCTTCCATAGATGTGGTAATACTCACAAGTAGAACAGCAGCTGATCATTTCTTCAAAATGGTGGATACGCTCAGAGTAGAATTACCAAAAAAATTGCGATATTATTGTCTATCCGAAAGCATTGCATTTTATCTCACAAAATACATGACCTACAGAAAACGTAAAATATTTTATGTAAACGGCAAAGTTCAAGACCTATTACCATACTTTAAAAAACATGATACAAAAAAAGTATTGCTTCCTGTATCGGATATTCATAAAAAAGAAATTCCTAATTTTCTAAAAAAGCATAACATAGATTTTCAAAAAATGGTATTGTATCGTACCGTTGCTACAGATTTAAAAGATATTGATATAAATAAATATGATGTAATTTTATTTTTTAGTCCATCTGGAATCAAATCCTTACAAAAAAACTTTCCTGACTTCAAACAAGGACCCAACACATATATAGGTGCATTTGGACCAACAACAAAAAGAGCTGTTAAAACTGCAGGCTTAAGATTAGATATTGCAGCACCAACACAACAAGCAAAATCTATGGCAGATGCATTGGAACTTTTTATAAAG
>CAYQWX010000053.1:0-13757 GCA_964421355.1 uncultured Bacteroidales bacterium | reverse complement strand
TCTTTATTTTAGGCACTAATGATAAATAAATAAATGTTTATGTAAGAATATAGCTTAAACATCAAAAAAGTTTGGGAATTATATCTTTATTAAAGTATATTAAATGAAAATTCTAAAAGGGGTTGTAATTATGAATGTGCTAAAACTATTCTTTTTCTTTTTTATTTTCATCAAACTAGGTTTTTCTCAAAATGTTGCAATAAATGCGGATGGTAGTGCTCCCGATCCTTCTGCCGGATTGGATATTAAATTTACAGATAAAGGTTTATTGATTCCAAGATTGACTACATCTCAAAGAGATGCTATTTCTTCTCCTGCAGATGGTCTTGTAATAATAAATTCAGATGAGAAGTGTTTTCAGGTTTATGATAGTTATATGGATGACTGGAAAAATATTAAATGTTGGGGATGTTGTGAATGTGCTTCATTAAGTAGTTATAATGTTTCTTCTGTATCTTATAATTGGGTGTCAGGAAGTGGAACTTCTGTGTCATTAGGAGATGATCAAGTGAGCAGTGCAATAAATATTGGTTTTGATTTTTGTTTTTATGGGACAACTTATAATCAGGTATATATATCTAGCAATGGGTTTATTACTTTTACTTCAGGCTCTTCAAGTGGATGTTGTAGTGGGCAAAGTGTGCCGAATTCAGATTCCCCTAATAATTTAATAGCATTAAACTGGACAGATTTAAATCCTAATTATGGTGGTACTATTTCTTATTTTACTACAGGTACGGCACCACATAGGCAGTTTGTTGTAACTTTTGATAATATTGGAGAATATAGTAATTCTTCATATACTACAACAGCACAAATAGTGCTTTATGAATGTAGTGGAGATATAGATATAAATATTCAAAGCATTTCTATAAATACTCATACTGTTACACAAAGCATAGAAAATCAAGATGGCTCAGCAGGTGTTGGAATTCCCGGTAGAAACACTATAACCGGTCCTTTTTCCATATCTAATGAAAGTTGGAGATTTGAACCAGTGTGTAATTAAAAATATAGGTTATGAAAGCTAAAATATTATCTTTTTTTACAATTTTAAGTTTGGTTGCAACTTTTGCTTATTCCCAAAAACCTATTCCTGCTTATAAAGTTAGTAGGGAAGCCAGACATACTATACATACTAAGTATCCTACAGTGAAAGAATTTAATTGGCAGATAAATGATGATGATAATTATATTGTGAGTTTTATTGACAAAAATGGAGAAAAAGAAGTTATTAATATTACTCAGAGTGGAGATTTTATAAATAATATAGAGTATAATAAATTGCCTATAGAAGTGAGAAAAATTATATCTATGGAAGTAAATCCTTCAGATATAAAACAAATAATAATAGGAAAAAATAAAGAATATTCAAAAGTATATTTAATAGAGACTAAAACTAAAAAAATATTTATTTCCTCTGATGGAAAAATATTATTTAAGTTTTGTAATTGATTTTAATTTACAATTAGTTTGCTAATATTTCTATTTTCTATTTTAATCATATAGGATCCGGCTTTTATGTGCGGTAATTTTATTTTAGGAGAATTTATTTTTGTAGAAAAGATTATTTTTCCATTTATGTCTATTATATATAATTTTTTATTTCTATACAGAAAATAATCTTTTATATTTATGGTGTTTGATGATATGGGATTAGGGTAAAACAATGGTGCTTTTGAAATTAAAATTGTTGAATTATTATTCCATGAAATAGTATTGATTTTTGTAAAATATATATTCATTTTTCCATTGCGAACATCTCCCCATGTAGCATAAATTGAATCTCCTATAAATTTTGTACTTAAAAAATCATTACCGTTACTATTTAATATGGAATCGTAAGGGAGTGTAGTGTTGGATATAATATGGTTTTGGGAAAAATAGTCATTTCCGTATTTTTTTGTTGCAGCATAAATTTCATATCCTGTCATATATCCTGAAATGTTGGCATGCCTACGGTCTCGCCATATTATTGCAACATCTCCTGTTTCATTTATACAGCCCCAAGCCATATCTTGCATTATACCATTCCCTACTGGGTCGTAGTTTACTCTTAAAAGGCTGCTCCAAGAAGTGCCTCCATCTATGGTTTCTGTGTAGAAAATGTCAATATCTCCGTAAGGCTTTGCATATATTATACATCCGATTTGATCAGAGTTTTGTGGATTTATCAATATCGTAGCACCAAGCTTTGCCAAACTATCATTAGGAGGATTGGAGAGGGAACAAATAGGAGAATAAGAAAAAGAAGAGTCCTGAGTTGTTTTATAAGCAAGTATGTAACGAGGATAAGGATATTCTGACGGAAGATAAGAAGGATAGATAGCACAAGTAATATTTTCTGCAGATATTATATGTGCCATTGGGCGAGATATTAAGTTGCCTGTTTCATAATTATTGCCATCAAGATATTTCCAAGAAAAATTTGAATTATCAAAATCATTACATATGGAAACATATGGACGGTTTGGAATAGGGTTTTCTGCAATAGGTAAAGTTACAATGTATATGCTATTATCTGTTTTATTTATACTAATCCAAGGCCTGTCTATGGGGTTTTCCCCGTTATCGTCATACATATTTATTACTTTTTTTGGAGTACTCCAAGTATATCCGCCATCTGTTGATTTGCATACATAAACGCTTCCGCTGTCTAACGAGGAAGAATAATCTATAAAAGAAAGATAAAGATTACCGTTGTTATCATAATCCATTGATACATCTGCAGAAGTATATCCTGTGTGTGTATGAGGAATATAATATGCATTACTCCATGATGTGCCGTAATCTTCTGAAATTTTGTATTTTATTACAATATTGTTATTGTACTTATATCCCATCCAAGCAATTATTATATGATTAGGGTTTTGTGGATTTATAAGCAAAAAAGGTTCTCCGTCAAAAACATGTCCCTGTGAAATATTTATGTTTTGAGGTTGTGGATATGTAGTGATAGCGGGAAATAATAAAAACAGTAAAAACAGTTTTTTTATCATATTGTAAATGTTTAAAAACTCCTAATATAATAAAAATATTTGAAGTCTTGGCTTTTTGTTATTTTGGGGTCAAGCCAAAAGTAAAGATGATAATATTTTTTAGAAGACGGTAAACTACAAAAACTTTACTGCTTGCTTAATAAGGGGGGGGCGGAATTGTAGTAACAATATCTCTAATAAATATAAAAAGAATTAAATTAGTGAAAAATTATTTTTATGCAAGTAGGTATAATTGGTTATGGTAGAGTGGGGAAGGCATTATATTATGCCATTACCAACGCAGGTGTTGATGTAGCTGCTGTATTAGTAAAGAAACGAAAAAATTATGTAAAAGCGCCGTTATTGTTTTATGATGATTTGACGGTGCAACAAAAAGATATACCTATATGGATAATTGCTACACCTGATGATGCAATAAAGGAAGTAATTAGTAAATATGATTTTTTGAAAGGGAAGCAAATTTTTCATTTGTCAGGAAGTGTGCCTTCAAGTATATTCCGTGCTATAACCAATGATTACGGGGTGTTTTATCCGTTACATTCGTTTAATGATTCAAAAGTGGAGTTTGGCGAAATTCCTGTGTTTTTGACAGCATCATCAGAAGTTATGTTAGATATATTGATATTTATAGCGGAGAAACTTGGTTGTAATTATCGGATAATTACGGATAATCAACGGCAATATATACATTTAGCAGCAGTGTTTGTCAATAATTTTACAAATCATTTATATTATATTGCCAATCAAATCTTAAAAGAGCAACAACTTGATTTTGATATTTTACATCATATTATAAAAAATCATGTTGAAACTATTTTGAGACAAAATCCGGGTGCTATACAAACAGGTCCTGCAATAAGAAATGATAAGAAAACAATGGAAAAACATCTTAATTTGTTAAAGGGAAACAAAGACTGGCAAAATGTATATAAATTTGTAAGCCAAAGTATAATAAATTCAAATAAAACGGAAAATGAAAATAGATAAGAATTTTAAAGAGTTGCTAACACAAGTTAAAGGTTTTGCTTTTGATGTAGATGGTGTGCTTTCTTCTACTGTAACATTGCTTAACGAACAAGGAGAGATATATCGCACTGCAAATATAAAAGATGGATACATTATTCAATTATTAGCAAAAAAAGGCTATCCTGTTGCTATAATTACAGGGGGGAATTTTAAGGGTGTGCAAAAAAGATTTGAGAATTTGAGAGTAAAAGACATTTTTCTTTCAGCATCCGATAAGTTAAAAATGTTAAAACAATTTTTGCAAAAATATAACTTACAACCTTGGGAAGTGCTTTATATGGGAGATGATATACCTGATTTAGAGGCTATGAGATATGTTGGAGTGCCTGTGTGTCCTGCTGACGCTGCAGAAGAAATTAAAGCTATTTCTCTTTACATATCTGACAAAAACGGAGGAGAAGGTTGTGTGCGTGATGTCGTGGAGCAAGTATTACGTGCTAAAAAAGATTGGTTAACCGAAGATGACCATATATGGTAATAGTTTTATTAAGGTATTCCTATATATTTATGTAGTTGTACAGAAAGGTTCCATTTGGGATGTTTTTTTATATAATCTATTATTATAGGCGTGTTTTCTTTTCTTCTGCTCCATTCAGGTTGTAAAAATAAATGGGGGGTGTTTATCTTTTTTGCATTTTGTTCTGCCCATTCAAAATCGGAAGGAACATCATATATTATTACTTTAAGTTCGTTTGCAATATCAAAATACTCTTGTAATGGAGGTTGTTGAGGTTTAGGGGATAAGCATATCCAGTCCCAAATTCCTGTAATTGGGTGAGTGCCAGAAGTTTCTAAATAAGTAGTAATGTCTGCTTTTTTTAGCAATGAAGTGAATAACTCCAGGTTGTACATCATCGGTTCTCCACCTGTTACTACTACATCTTTATATCCTTTATTTGCAATTTTTTTTACTAAATCTTCGGTTTTTATTAAGCTATCTCGTCCGTATTGCCATGAATATTTGCTATCACACCATCTGCATCCTATATCACATCCACCGATACGAATAAAATATGCTGCTTTGCCTGTATGCAACCCCTCACCTTGTAAAGAATAAAATTCTTCTATAAGAGGAAGATATGTACCTTTGGAAAAAAGTTTTTGAAAATCTTTCATTTCTAAAAAATTAAAAGTGTGCAAAGCTACAAAAAACAGAGTAATAGAAAATATTTTTTAACTTTGTAATAAGAATCAATTTTTGTTTTATGAATGCTTTTGATGTAAATAATTTCGATTTGTCACAAAAAGGAGGAACTTTCCTTTTGGAAGCAAGTGCAGGTACGGGAAAAACATACAATATTGCCATACTTGCTTTACGATTTATATTGGAAAGGAATGTGGATATACAAAATATTTTGATAGTTACATTTACCAATGCAGCAGTAGATGAACTTAAAATAAGGATAAAAAAGTTTTTGAATGAAGCTTATGTTTATATAAATGACAAAAATAGATATGTTGAAACGGAAGGTATTAAAGAAATCATAGATAACTTAAAAGAAAAAGAAAACATAAAAGAACGAATACGAAATGCTATCTTAAATTTTGATGAAGCATCAATTTTTACTATTCATAGTTTTTGTCAAAGGATGTTGAAAGAGTTTCCTTTGGAAAGTGGACTTTTGTTTGATTTTGAACTTTTACCCGATAGTGAAGATTTATTGCAAAAGTCAGTGATAGAATATTGGAGAGAAAAAGTTAATAGGGAAAATGGTTGGCTTAGTAAAATATCTGAGGATAAAAATTTTATAGAATTGATAAAAGGTTCGGTGAGAAATTATTTAGCGGGGAAGCAATTGTATCCACCTGAAAACAATAGTGATAGTGATATAATAAGAATGTTGCACGAAGCCAATAGAGAAGTAGTTAAAAAATTGGATAAAATAAAAGAAGATTATGGCGTGCTTACTTTTGATGATTTGATAAATAAACTTTATAATTTTACTGTGATTGATGGGAATGAGGAACTTATACGTAAAATAGCACAAAAGTATGAAGTGGTATTTGTAGATGAGTTTCAAGATACGGATAAAAAACAAGCAGAGATATTTGAAAATATTTTTGAAAAGAATAATAAATTTGTTTTTTATATAGGAGATCCCAAACAATCAATTTATTCTTTTAGAAATGCGGATATATATGCTTATCTTGATGTGAAGAATAGAATTTTACAACAAGAAGGAGGAGCAAAATAATATATTTGGTGTATTTAAGTAAGCATAATTTGAAAACTTTATGTAGATTTGCATAATAACTAAATAAAAATTTTAAGCCTTATGTATGGTAAAATTAAAGAATACTTGCAAGAAGAACTGCAAAAAATAAAAGATGCAGGTCTGTACAAAGAAGAACGAGTAATAGTAACTCCTCAAGGTGCTGAAATAGAAATAAATACAGGGAAAAGACTATTAAACTTTTGTGCTAACAATTATTTAGGACTATCTTCCAATCCACAGATAATAGAAGCTGCAAAAGACATATTGGATAAAAGAGGTTATGGTATGTCTTCCGTTAGATTTATTTGTGGTACGCTGGATATACATAAAGAGCTTGAACAAAAGATTGCCAATTTTTTAGGAATGGAAGACACCATTCTTTATGCTGCTGCTTTTGATGCAAATGGTGGAGTATTTGAACCGCTTGTTGGACCTGAAGATGCAATAATATCTGATGAGTTGAATCATGCATCTATTATAGATGGTATCCGTCTTACTAAAGCTCAACGTTTTCGTTACAAGCACAGCAATATGGCGGATTTGGAAGAAAAATTAAAAGAAGCTCAAAGTGCAAGATTTAGGATAATAGCTACTGATGGAGTATTTTCTATGGATGGCGATATGGCAAAGTTGGATAAAATATGTGATTTGGCAGAAAAATATGATGCTCTTGTGATGGTAGATGACTCACATGCCACCGGATTTATTGGTAAAACAGGAAGAGGAACTCATGAATTTAACGATGTGATGGGTAGAGTGGATATTATTACCAGCACTTTAGGAAAAGCTCTTGGAGGGGCTATGGGAGGTTTTGTATCTGGAAGAAAGGAAATAATAGATATGTTAAGGCAACGTTCCCGTCCTTATTTGTTTTCTAATTCTCTTGCACCTTCTATAGTTGGTGCGGCTATCAAGGTGTTTGATATTATATCGGCTTCTACCTATTTGCGTGATAAACTTATGGATAATACTAAATATCTTAAAGAGAGACTTGAAACAGCAGGGTTTGACATTAAGCCTACTGATTCCGCAATATTGGCACTAATGCTATATAATGCAAAATTATCACAAGATTTTGCTAACAAGCTTTTAGATGAAGGTATTTATGTAATAGGGTTTTTCTATCCCGTAGTTCCTAAAGGTCAGGCACGAATAAGAATACAATTATCGGCAGCACATGAAAAAGAACATCTTGATAAGGCGGCAGAAGCATTTATCAAAATAGGTAAAGAATTAGGAGTGATTAAGTAAAAGTGTACGATAAACAGTTTATGATAAAAGTGGTGGGAAAGTGAAAAAAATCCCACCATTTTTATTTTATATTATTTGCAAGCTGGTCATTTGTAATATCTCTTACTATAGATAGAATTTTATCATCATCATATTTGCTTATACGGGCTTCAAATTTTCGAAGTCCTATTTTTGACCTCATTTCATATTTTACTATTGTAACTTTTCCTGTTTTTAATGTTTCTTTTATTTTGTTTAATATCTCATTGACTTTTTCTTCGGAAGTAAAGAAATCTCTTAAATTTTTACCTACAATGATATCTGGATCTTCATATAGAGGGGATGATTTATCTGCTTTATAATCTATATAGTTTCCATTTCTGTCCATAACAAAGAATAAGTCAGGAATGGCATTTATAAGGGCTTTGTATCTGTTTCTACTTTTTATTATGTCTAATTCCAAAGTTTTTCTTTTAGTAATATCTCTTATAATCAAGTAATAATTTTCGGTATTATTTGTACTAATTGGATTTATTGTACATTCTACAAAAAATTCTTTGCCATTGTCTTTTTTAGCTTTGAATGTATATAGATTTGCTTTTTTGTCTTGAGTTTCTTTAAGGATATCTTGCCACGACAGTCCTTCCAGATTTTCTATTAAAAACTCTGATATTGGTTTATTTATTATTTTATTATTCTTTTCCGTAAAATACTCCAATGTTTTGTTATTTGTATCTATTATTTTTAGTTCTTTGTTTATTCCTATTATAGCATCGTTAGCGTTTGCTATAAAGTCAAGCATTGTTTTTTGTCGTTGAGTTAATATTTTACGGGCTTCTATTATTTCCGTTACATCCATAAAGTGTCCTTGCAATTCGGTATGATCAGTGTTTTTATTCAAAATGCTGATATATGCTTTAATCCAGATATATAATCCTTTTACTGTTCTTATTCGTAAAGGTGGCAGTTCTAATCCATTGTTTTTCAGGTTTTTTATTTTTACTAATATTCTTTTGTAGGTAAATAAATCTTTAGGATGAATTAATTTATGGATGCTTATTTGGTTTTTTGTAATATCGGAAGCGTCGTATCCTAATATTTGTCTTACATTTTTTGTTATATAATTAATGGTTACCTCTTTATTTATGGCAAGCTTAAAAATTACAATATTGGCATCTATGAACATTTGACGCTCTTTTATCAGTTGGGAATACGCATTTTTGAGTTGTGCTTCAATTTGTTTTTGTTTAGTAATATCAGTAATTGATCCTGCCATTCTTACTACTTTGCCATTTTCGTCTCTTAATACTACTCCTCTTTCTATTACCCATATATAATGTCCTTTTTTGTGCTGAAGTCGTATTTCATTTACATATTTATCAATTTCTCCTAAAAAGTATTTTCGTAATGTTTCTTCATGTCTTTTTTTATCGTCAGGATGTATTAGCTTATCGTGAATACCATATTTGTTGTGAAGTTCTTCATCTTTATACCCCAAAAGAGCTTTCCATCTCGGAGATAAATATACTTTGTTTGTTCTTAGATCCCAGTCCCAAAGTCCGTCATTTGCTCCATTTGCAATAAGGGAATAACGTGCTTCGCTTTCTCGTAATGCTTGTATGTTTTTTTCTTGTTCTGTGATGTCTATTGTCCAAATTAGCACTTCATGAATTTCTCCTTTGGAGTTTACTACTGGGTCCATATGGGTTTCGTTCCAGTATTCTCCTACATTTTCGTTTTCTATTTTTACTTTAAAGGATATGTGCTCATAATTAAGTGTGCGTTTAAAATATTCTCTAAATTTTTTTATCCCTATCTCTTTGGGTACAAAATCTAAAATGGAATCGCCTTTTTTAAGTTTATGATTAAATTCTTTTAATATAGTGTCAAATGCAGATTTGTTAAAAGAAATAATTTTGAAATCTAAATCGCATAAATAGAATCTTTGAAAGCTACTATCAAATAGGGGCTTTACTTCTGTTTCAAGTTCATTTACTTGTAATTCAAATAGTTTTTCTGTAGTTTTGTTAAGAATGGAAATAATTATTAAATCTGTTTTATCCGATGAATTATTTGAAGTAAATGGAATTAATTTTATTTTGAAATAAAAATTCGCATTTTTAATTTTCACATTATAGATGAAAGAATGTGAGACACCGTTGAATGCAACTAATATACTTTTAGTTATTTCTTTCATTTGACTTGGAGAAAGAAAATAGAATATGTCGGATACATGAGATCCTATGCTTATATTTTTTTCCAAAGTGGCAAGAAAAAACATTTTGCCAATATCATTGTAGTCAACTAATTTTAATTCTCTGTTTATGATAAATATACCTTCGCTTATACTATTTAGTATCTTTTTGAATGAAAGGTCTGCATTATATAAAGAAGAAGATTTATAATTACTAACGAGTTCTTGAATGAAGCAATATATTACTGGGGAACTTTTTTTTACATTGTAAATGGAGAAAAGCAATTTATATTTTTTATTGTTTTTTTCTAATATTATTTCTTTTTGTTTTATTCCTAATAGTGTTGTTAAAAAGTCATTTGTTATTTTAAAGTAGTCATCTTTTATTATATTGAATATACTGCTTTCGTATTCAATGTTAAATATTTCATAGGCTATGGAATTATAAAAAATAATATCTCCTTCCAAATTAAAAGTGATTACTCCGAGGTTGATATTATTTAGAATCTTGTGTTCTATAAAGTGTTTTTGTTCGTATTCATGTTTTTTTAGTGCAAATTCTATTGAAAGTTTGAAGATTTTGGACTGAACGGGGATTTTGATATAACCATAATAATTTGCTCCGATTAAAACATCTAATTCTTCTTGGTTTACTTCATATAGTATGTATATTGTTATTATATCATATTGTTCATAGAGTTCTACGGATAATATGACATTGTCCATTATGTTATCCGTAGTGTCTATATCTAATAACACCAAATCAATTTCTTGGGATTTTTTAATTATTTCGCGGGCAGATTCTATATCTAGGGCTTTGCCTGCAAATTCGTATCCATTTTCTTCTAAGAAAATTTTATAAATGCAAGCTAAAGTTTTATCGGATTCTATTATAAATACTCTTTTCCTTTTTTCTATCATAAATTTTTCCTTATAATGCAACTTTTTACAAAAAAATATGTCTTTATATTACAAAGCCCATAAGTTAGAGATGGTGCCATTATTTTTTATTTATGCTCCCTAACCTTAGACGAAGAATTGGTGCCATCTCTTTTCTCTTTTATTTTTAATGTGTTGTTTCGTTTATCATAGGTAATAGTTAATTCCATTTTTCCTTTTACAGGGTTTGAGATAATATATTCTGCAATCAGATCTTCTACATATTTTTGTATTGCTCGTTTTAGTGGTCTTGCTCCAAATTTTTCATCATATCCTTTTTCTATTAAGAATTCTTTTGCTTTTGGTGAAAACTTTATTTGTATGCCTAAATTGTTTATGCGGGTAAATACTTCTTTGAGTTCGATGTCTATAATCTTTTCAATATCTTTTTTGTGTAATTTATTAAACATTATGATGTCGTCAATACGGTTTAAGAATTCAGGTCTAAACACTTTTTGCAAAGCTTTTTCCAATATTGATTTTGTTCTTTCGTCTAAATCAGCTTCTCTGCTTTGTGTTTTAAAACCTATTCCTTGTCCGTATCTTGACAGTTCTTGTGTGCCTATGTTGGAGGTCATTATTATAACAGTATTTCTGAAATCTACTTTTCTGCCTAATCCATCTGTAAGATGTCCTTCGTCAAGTAATTGTAATAATAGATTAAATATGTCAGGGTGAGCTTTTTCTATTTCGTCAAATAGAATAACGGAATAAGGCTTGCGTCTTACTTGTTCGGTAAGTTGTCCACCTTCTTCATAGCCGACATATCCCGGAGGAGAACCTATTAGTCTTGTTACAGCAAATTTTTCCATATATTCGCTCATATCTATTTTTATGAGAGCATCTTGTGAGTCAAATAAATATTCTGCAAGTACTTTTGCCAGATAAGTTTTTCCTACTCCGGTAGGTCCGAGGAAGATAAAAGAACCTATTGGTCTATTGGGGTCTTTAAGTCCTACTCGGTTACGTTTTATAGCTTTGGTTATTTTGACTATTGCTTCGTCTTGTCCGATTACACGTTTTTTTAATTCGGTTTCCATTTTTGCCAGACGTTCTCCTTCTGCTTGTGCTATTCTATGTACGGGCACTCCTGACATCATAGATACTACTTCGGCTACATCTTGTTCTGTTACTTTTTCCCTATGAGTAGAAATTTCTTCTTCCCAGCGTTTTGTTTCTTGCTCTATATCTTCTTGTATTTTTCTTATGGTATCGCGTATTTGAGCAGCTTTTTCAAATTCTTGTTTTTTTACGAGTTCTATTTTTTGTTGTTCTGTAACTTCCAGTAGGTTTTCCAGTTTTACAATTTTTTCTGGTACTTTTATTTTGGATAGGTGTACTCTTGCTCCGGATTCATCTAATGCGTCTATTGCTTTGTCAGGTAAGTATCTATCACTTATGTATCGGTCTGTTAGTTTTACACAGGCTGTTATAGCATCGTTCAGGTATTCTACGCTGTGGAAATCTTCGTATCGTAGTTTTATGTTTTGTAATATTTCTATTGTTTCTTCAGGAGTGGTGGGTTCCACCATTACCTTTTGGAAGCGGCGTTCTAATGCTCCGTCTTTTTCTATGTATTTGCGGTATTCATCAAGAGTTGTAGCACCTATACATTGTATTTCTCCTCTTGCCAATGCGGGTTTTAACATATTTGCGGCATCAAGACTACCTGTAGCTGAGCCCGCACCTACTATCATGTGTATTTCGTCTATAAAAAGTATAATGTCGTCATTTTTTGCAAGTTCGTTTAATATGGCTTTCATTCGTTCTTCAAATTGTCCACGATATTTTGTGCCTGCTACTATTGATGCTAAATCAAGTGATATTACCCTTTTGCCAAATAATACTCTGGATACTTGTTTTTTTATGATTCGCATTGCTAATCCTTCTACTATAGCACTTTTCCCTACTCCAGGTTCACCTATGAGTACAGGGTTATTTTTTTTGCGGCGACTTAATATTTGTGCAATGCGTTCTATTTCTTTATTCCTGCCAACTATTGGATCCAACTTTCCTTCTTCTGCGGCTTTGGTTATATCTATCCCAAAATTATCCAATACTGGAGTGGATGATTTACTTTGAGATTTATTACTTGAAGAATATTTTTTCTTTGAAGGAAATTCATGTTCATCATCATCATCATCGTCATCAAATGGGATAGAGTCATTAAATTCTATATTGTCATCTAAATCGTCTTCGTCAAAGTGAATTTCATTTTCAAATAATTGTTGGTTTTCTTCTAACCAATTTTCAATATCTTCTTTTGTAGAATCTTTATCTGATATGTTGTTGAAAGAGAATATAAAACCGGAGGTTTCAGGAGAACGTGTGAAAGCTTTTAATAGATGAATAGGTTTTATAATATTTACTTTTTCGTCTATAGCAATGAGGTCTAACATTTTAAATAGTGAGGTAACTTCCACATTCATTTCTATACTTTTTTTAGGAAAATCCAATTGATGAGGTGTAGATAAAAATGAAGACAGTTTACCTTTTTCTACCATTTTTCTCATTTTATTTACATCTATATTATATTTTTTAAAGAAATCCATAATATCTTTTATGTCGTCAGGATATTTATCTTTTTGTTTTTCCACAAATCGTAATATGCCAAGCATTATGTGATTAGGTGTAAGTAGTATTTGTTGTAATCTTAACGCTTCTTCATAACTATATTTTAATATAGTTTTTAAACTGTCTGAGTAATGAATTTTTTTCATAGGTCAAAAAATGTTTTCCAAATACAAACTTATATATATTTTTTGAATAAAAGACTTCCCTTATGTTCTTTTTTAATAAAGAACGGGAGGTTTTTTGTAAAAAGTATTTGTTTTGTAAAGTGAAGTTGTTTTTTAGTTGCTCTTGTCTTAAAATAATTTTTAAGAAACTAATAAATCGGGGGGACCTTCTACCTATTCTCCAATTTTATTTCAAAGTGGTAAAAAGTTAATAAGTAAAGAACGCTTTAAGATAGAACGCATTTTTGGAAGTCTGAAAATTACTGGAAAGGCACACTATAAAGGTCTAGTAAAATGCATACTTAAAATATCTTAAAGGCTCTTTGTTGTGATCCGTAGTCCTATAATTTTGTTATATGTTAGGAAAAAATAGAGATATTTAATGGGGATAGTGTGTCTAATAGACAAAACTTAT
>CAYQWX010000052.1:0-14241 GCA_964421355.1 uncultured Bacteroidales bacterium | reverse complement strand
GGCATCTCTTACTATTGCCTGATAAGAAATTGATTGTGGTTGGGCTTGTAATAATCCTACACCCAACAATACCGTTAAAAAGAATAATGTAAATTTTTTCATGGCTTTAATTATTATTTTACATTATTTTATTGTTAAATAGTTGCATATCTGCCCCATATTAGTTCTTTTAGACACATTATTCCTTTCCTATTAATAAGCAAAATTAAATTTTATTTATTTGACTACCAAATTTTTTTGATAAACCACAGATATTTTTTTAAAGAATCAAAACAAAAAGTAAAAAATTGCATTTAATTTTTTTATTTACTTTTACTTCATAAAATTAGCTTGATTATGGATACTGTGATAAAATTAGAAAATATAAAAAAGTATTATAAAATGGGAAAGCAAACAGTAAAAGCTTTGAGAGGGATAAGTCTGGAAATACTTAGTAATGAATATGTTGCCATCATGGGTGCAAGCGGTAGCGGAAAATCAACATTGATGAATTTGTTAGGCTGCTTGGATACTCCTACTTACGGAAACTATTACTTGAATAATAAAAATGTGTCAAATCTGTCGGAAAATGAACTTGCAGAAATAAGAAACAAAGAGATAGGTTTTGTTTTTCAGACATTTAATTTATTACCCAAATACAATGCTTTGGAAAATGTGGCTCTACCTCTTGTATATGCAGGAGTAAAGAAAAATGAAAGGTTGGAAAAAGCGGCTTATATGCTTAAAAAAGTAGGACTTGTTGACAGAATGACTCATAAACCAAATGAGTTATCGGGAGGACAACGCCAAAGGGTAGCTATTGCCAGAGCATTAGTAAATGACCCTGCTATTATTCTTGCAGACGAACCTACAGGAAATCTGGATTCAAAGACTTCTGAAGAAATAATGGAACTTTTCAATAAAATATATGAAGATGGAAATACCATAATACTTGTTACCCATGAACCTGATATTGCTATGAATGCACAAAGAATAATACATTTGCGTGATGGAATAATAGAAAATGATAATATAAACCCAAACTTTAAATATACAGCAAAATGAAAAAATATAAAGTTTATACAAAAACTGGCGACAAAGGGACAACCTCGTTAATCGGAGGGAGTCGGGTAGAAAAAAATCATCCTCGTATAGAAGCTTATGGTAATCTTGATGAGTTGAATGTGTTCTTAGGGGCAATAAGGGATTTTGATATTGAAAATGAAATAAAAGAACAAATTGTAGAAATACAAAAAAAAATAATGAACATAAGTGCCACATTAGCATCCGGTAAGAAAGATAATAATATTGAAAAGATAATGGTAAATTATACCGATGTAGAACTTCTTGAAAAACTAATTGATAAAATGGAGGAAGGTCTACCTGCCTTATCTTCTTTAATAATTCCTGGAGGAAATGTAGTAGTATCTTCTTGTCATAAAGCACGTGTAGTTTGCCGCAGAGCAGAGCGAAATGTTGTAGCCCTAATGCAATACTTCCAAATTCCTATGGAAATAATAACATATTTAAACAGACTATCCGACTACCTATTTGTACTGGCAAGAAAACTGTCGGTCGATGAAGGTTATATGGAAACTCCATGGAATCCGTAAAAATAGAAACCGCCTTAGACCAATAGCATTATGAGTTTTAAAACAAAATTATACATTGATTATCAATAATTTAATTTCTATTATCAGAAAACAACTACCACAACAACAGGAATTATCTTTATTATTTCTTTACATTTTACCTAAACATAGGTATAACCAAGTATTTTATTCATTCTACCTTTGCTAAAAACAAAAAACAATTATCATGAAAAAGAAAATAATTTATGTGACGATTTTGTTCCTTGGAAGCATATTAGCATTAACTTCCTGTAACTCAACAGATAAAAAAAACAAACAAGAAAAAACAACAAAATCACAAAATGAATTGTCCCAACAACAATCTGACAATGACATGTACAATGCTTTTGGAGTAATAAAAATCAAAGACCTGTCTGCTATTGCTTTGGGGTACCCCGCCGATGACGGTAAAGGTACATTTTACATATCTCTAAAAGATGTAGCAAAATATCATGGAAAAGTTTGTCCTGGAATAGCTACCGGATTTAAAATGTTTCAAGATGTATTTGCCAGATTATATCCAAATGGAGAAATCCCTGTAAGGGGACAAATAAAAGTAGCAAGCTCACGGGCAAGTGATTTATTGGATGTAGCAGGATACATCATTGGTGCTCATAGCTTTAAAGAACATTGTAATCTATCTAAAGGAGACTTAGTTGTAGATACGACACTTAATCCTCATCAACCTATGACTTTTGCCATGGTTTTCAAAAGAAAAGACAATGGCAAAATGATAAAAGTTATATTCCATAAAGGCAAATTAATCCCTGATAAATATAAACCATTTATAAAAGAAACCACAGAAGAAGCATTAAAAGGCAAAGCAGATTCTACTACTGCAAATAAATTTAGAAATTTAGTAAGCAGTTGGGTTAAAAACATACTCACAAATGGCATAAATCCTGAAGTGTATGAAATAAAAGAATGTACAAAATATAAATTTCCTAACGAAAAAAACTAAAAATGAATACGAATATAAAAATGCGTATAAGAGCAGAAAGTTCTTCTAACACTAAAATAAATGTAAAAGCAAGAAAATTTTCTCTAATTGTAGATGAACCTCAAGAAATAGGAGGCACAGATGACGGAGCTAATCCAATGGAATATATTTTAGCAGGACTTGCAGGTTGTATTAACGCAGTAGGACATACGGTGGCAAAACAAATGGGAATACAACTTAATAGTCTAAAGATAAACATAGTAGGCGAAATAAATATTGCTCCATTTGTTGGATTGAATACAGCTGACAGATCCGGCTTCAAAAACATCAAAGTATCGGTAACCGTTGGCAATACTTCTTTGTCCCAAGAGACACTAAATAAGTGGTTTGAAAAGGTAGAAAAAATATGTCCTGTTACTGATAACTTAAAAAATCCAACAGCAATAAATTTTAAAGTTGTAGAACAATAGTATCGTAAATAATTTTCCGAACAAAAATTATTTACGACAAGAATGATTTAATAACCTCAGGTTTTACCTTCTCCTAATTATTTTGTGTATTTTTGTATCATAATATAAAAACACACAAAATGATTACTACTATAAAAAAAATTTTATACAAAACCCTGCCTACAGACTTGTATTTAGAAGTGCTAACATCTGCATATTTTGTTGGCTTCAATTTAGGATTATTTAAGAAAAATAGACGTCTGGAATTTCCTTATTTCTTACCTAAAATAATAAAAGAAGGCGATACCTGTATAGATATAGGAGCAAATCTCGGACATTATACCGTGCCTATTGCCAAAATAGTAGGTACTACCGGCAAAGTATATGCTGTAGAACCTGTAAGCGAAATGCGTAAAGTATTACTAAAAAAAATATCAAAATTTAACAATGTTGAAGTCCTGCCTTATGCTCTTGGAGAAGAAAACAAACCTATCCGGCTGGGAAACGATTCTATAAAAGAAAAAGGATTTATGGCTACCGGACGGCACTATGTATTAAACTCACAAGACAAACATGCGGCTATTGAATTTAATGCAGAAATGCGAAAAGGAAGCGAACTCTTTGCTAATTTAGACAGAATAAATTTTATTAAATGTGATATAGAAGGATATGAACTTGTTGTTTTTATAGAAATGGAAATGATAATAAAAAAACATTTACCATTAGTTTATGTAGAGACACAAGGAGATAATAGAAAAAAAATGATAAAATTTTTTCAAGAATTAGGCTATACCCCATACGTTATTTATAGAGGAAAACTTTATTTAGCAAAAGAAAACGAACCATGGGATATTCTGTTTATCCACGAAATACATAAAGAAAATTTAAAAAAATATATAGCTGGATTTACCTCATAAAATTAAAGAATATAATAGCATATCCAAAAAATCTTACTATACGAGAAAGAGTAATTATTACAAATTTCTTAAACGGATAATCTACAGAGCCAGCCACCAAACAAATCATTGCATAAGGCAAAGGGAAAAGTGCCGCAACTAAAATTAGTATTCCACCCCATTTTTTTATTTCACGATAGTGTTTTTCTTGTTGCTTTCGAACAAATTTATCAATAGTAGGTATCTTTTTCATCAATTTCCCTATAAAATAAGAATTTATACCACCTACATAAGATAACACTGCCAGCAACGCAACAGAGCCATAAGGGTGAACTAATGTTTTACTCCAAATAATAAGAATATCAGGAGGAATAAGTCCCAATAAGGACTCTGAACCGAAAAATAACAAATACACATATTTTAAATCCATATTTTTTATTATGGACTTAAAAAAACTATCAAAATCACCAATATAATGTTGGAAAAGAAGTATTATCCCAACAAAAAATACTAATGTTAATAATAAATAAATACAATTCTTACAGAGAAAACCATATAAACCTCTTCGTTTATAAACTCTGTGAAAATCTTTTATCTTATGTTTTTTCTTTACAATATTATCTTCACCCATTATACATAAATCATTTCCCGTTTACAAACACTATAAATGGCACTCTTTTAAGAACTGGATATCCACCTAAAGAATCATCCTTAACAACATATATTACAGGACCATAAGCTATCACCTCTTTAGTAATAGCATCCGTAGTTCTATTCCATTTCCACTTTTCTATAAATACCAACTCTCTAATATCTTTTATATCAAGTTCCGGTTTTTTAATAACAGTATCCACTTTACCTGTCATAGCGTCTTCTACAGCAACAGTATCATATACCAGCCCCATATCTTCTTTTATATTTTCTACAGATTTTGGTGTAAAATCAAAATAATCATATCCCTTTATCCTGCCATCTAACACAGATAATATCAAGCTGTCTAAAAATTCCTTTTTATTAAAATTTGTAAAAAAAGGTGGTTTGTCTTCATTTTCATCTAAAGAAATTACAGATTTTACAGTATCTGACAACACTTCCATATTGGCAGTATCTAAATTTTTATTTTCATTATTTTTCACTTCTTTTACAGTATTGACAATACTGCTTTTAGGAGAATTCTCCGAACAACTAATTACCAAAAAAATTATAAATAATAAAAATAAATATTTTTTCATTTTGAACAAGTATTTGCTTACTACAAAAGTAATAAATATAGCTTTATGTAATTATACACAAAAATAAAAAAAGGAGAGTTTTGACAAACTCCCTTTTTTATACATAAAATTTTATCTACAATTACCTGTTTATGATCAAGTGAGAAACTATTATTCCTTCTTTTGTTATAACCTTCAACACATAATATCCAGACTTAATTGAAGATATATTTACTCTTGCTTCATTAGTAGTAATATTCTTAGATAATATTATTTTACCCGACTCTGTAATTATCTGAATATCACTGTTTGATGCATTTTTTATAGTTATGAAATCTCTTGCGGGATTTGGGAAAATTTTTACATTATTCATGACAAAATCATTAACTCCCGCAGAGTTCAAGCAAAAGTTCACTGTTTTAGATGTTGTAAACTCATCACCCCTAAAATCAACCAATGTATCTCCGTTTTCTCCAGTAATAGTAACATGTCCTGTAACACCATTATTAGTCATGCCATCACCATAAGCATCATGTATTGTAAAATCATAACACTCTCCTTCTGCCAAACACATATCTATCAAATAATGATGTTTTGGATAAGAATAACCGTCTCCCGAAGCAATAACTTGACCATTATGTTTCAAATCCCAAGAAGTCTCATCAGGATAATTATCAGTTAATAAATTCAAAGTAATTTGATAACCATTGGAATTACTTGTAAAATTAATTTCTTTTTCATTATCATTCGGATTAGCATCTGTATTCCCATTAGGATTTAACAATTTTATTTTTAACGTATGAGTTCCAGGAGTTACATTAAATTCGGGCAATGTAACAGATGTTAATTCATAAGTTGCTAAATTTCCTGACCAATCATAAGATGACACTTCATTATTATCCACATAAGTCTTTATTGTTAAAGAAGTAAGGTCTGATGTGCCATAATTTTGTATTTTTATTTCAGGAGAAAAATTAGAGACACAATAAGGGAACACACCTGGGTAATCTACACTCCATAAAACGGCATCATCACTGCTACTTGGAGGAGGAGGACACTGTGAAACAGTTGAATAATAAGCTTCTCCACTACTTAATTGACCAACTTCCTTTACTTCCCTATTCGGGCAAATTTTATATATAGTAGGAACTGCGGTAATTTCATAATCACTTGCACATTGATTTGTATTTGGTGAATATGTAGGCAACAATGGTAAATCTCCTGCTGCAGTAATCCAATCTCCTTGCGTACCATAAGGATGGCTACAATTATTATCATCTCCTTGCAAACAAGCTAAATTGGCATTATTTCCACTTACTTCTATAGCAAAAGCCATTACATCATCAGTTGTATTAGTATCTACACCCGGTGCTCCGGCAGGACCATGAGCCTTATAAAGATCTTCTAATGCATGGCTATTCATAAAGTTCCAACACGGACCACACCACACGGCAAAAAAGTCTATAAAAACAGTTTTCCCCTGATCCAAATAATCATAAAGCGTGTAAGTGTTTCCATTCAAATCTTGCAATGTAAAATTAGCAGCATAAGAACCATCTTCTAATGTTTTAAGAAACTCTATAGGATCGGTATAAACCTTTTCCTTTTTTTCTGTTTTCTTTTGTCCAAATGAGAATAAACTCATTAAAAACAAGCCTACAAAAAATAATTTTGTTTTCATAAGTTTTTTATTTTTTAGTTATCATTTGTAAAGATAATCATTTTTTAGTTAAGTTTGTAAAAATCATTTAACAATGAAAAAAAGTTTTTTCTTGATAGATGCTTATACAATTATTTTTAGGTCTTATTATGCATTTATCAAAAATCCTCGTATTAATTCAAAAGGAATGAATACTTCCGTAATATTCGGTTTTGTAAATATTCTTAATGATATATTAAACACAGAACACCCCGACTATATAGTTGCCGCATTTGACGGAGACAGACCTTCTTTTAGAGCAGAAATATACCCACAATACAAAGCCAATAGACCTCCGGCTCCCGAAGATATAAAAAAATCCATACCCTATATAAAACAACTATTGGACGCATACAACATAAAATACATTCAAAAAGAACCTTATGAAGCTGACGACATAATAGGATCCCTTGCAAAAAAATATAACTCTTCCGAAACTATTATATATATGGCTACCACAGACAAAGATTTTGTTCAATTGTTAGATGAATATATTTACTTATTCAAACCTCGTTCCCGAAGTGCCGGATATGAAAAAATAGATAAAAGTACAGCGTTAAAAAAATACGGACTGCAAACACCTTTACAATTCATTGATTTTCTTGCTTTGATGGGAGATGCTGCAGATAACATACCAGGCGCAAAGGGAATAGGAGAAAAAACCGCTGTTAAATTATTACAGCAGTTTGATAGCATTGAAAACATATATGCAAATATAGATGCTGTAGAAAAACGTTATCGCCAAAAATTATTAGATAGCAAAGAGGCAGTCTTTCTATCTAAAGAATTAGCCACTATAAAAACAGATATTCCATTAGAGTATAATTTGCAATACTTTTCTGCAAAACCTCCCAACAAAGAAGAATTGATATCTCTATACAAAGAATTGGAATTCAGAACATTATTAAATAAACTTTCTACTCCGCAATCATCTTCACTTTTTAACATACAATACAGTAAAAATGAAAATGACTTAAGAGAAAATTCAGAAGAAGAAACAAAACAAATAAAAACTATTGATACAACTGAACATCGATATATTTTAGTTACAACTCCCGAACGAATAGATGAAATTTGCAATAAAATTCAAAAAGAAAAACATTTTGCTTTTGACACAGAAACTACTTCTGTCAATGCAGTAGAAGCAACACCTCTCGGCATATCATTTAGCATATACCCACACGAAGCATATTACCTTCCTTTAGATAAAAACCCTAACATTGTAGAATATTTCAAGACAAAGTGCAAACAATTATTTTCCGACAACGATATTATTAAAATTGCCCACAACCTAAAATATGACAAAATAATACTATCCCATCTCGGCATAGATATATCTCAACCATACTTTGATACTATGATTGCCCACTATTTGATAGACCCCGACCAACGCCACAATATGGATACCTTATCGGAAAAATATCTTAACTACCAACCTATATCACTTGAATCTTTGATTGGTAAAAAAGGTAAATCTCAAAAATCCGTATCATCTATTCCACTACATATACTTAAAGATTATGCCGCAGAAGATGCAGATGTAACTTTACAATTAAAACATACCCTTGAACCAATTTTGAAAAAAGAAAACCTATCGGAACTTTTCCACTCCATTGAAATTCCCCTTATAGATGTGCTAACTCAAATGGAACTAACAGGAGTAACACTTGACACCTCAACATTACAAGAAATAAAAACTGAACTTAAAAGCAAAATTGCTACATTAGAAAAAGAAATTTATGATATGGCAAGAGAAGAATTTAATATTTCTTCTACACAACAACTTGGAAAAATCTTATTTGAAAAATTAAAAATATCAACCAACCCCAAACTTACCAAAACAAAACAATATTCCACAAGCGAAGAAACTCTTAAAAAATTAAAAACCAAACACCCCATTATAAACAACATTCTCAAATACAGAACACTCGTCAAACTTCTGAACACTTATATAGACACCTTGCCAGACTTAATAAATCCTAAAACAGGAAAAATACACACAACATATAATCAAACCGTAGCAAACACCGGCAGATTAAGTTCAAACAACCCCAACTTACAAAACATTCCTATAAGAGATGAAATAGGACGACTAATAAGAAAGGCTTTTGTCCCAAGCACAAATGAAAATTTATTTATATCTGCAGACTACTCCCAAATAGAACTTCGCATAATGGCTCATTTTAGCGAAGATAATCATCTGATACAAGCATTCATAGAAGACAAGGATATACACACTGCAACCGCCGCAAAAATATATAAAGTACCAATAGAAGATGTTACACCCGAGATGCGAAAAAGAGCTAAAGTTGCCAATTTCGGCATAATATACGGCATATCTGCATTTGGATTGGCAGAACGTCTGGAAATATCCCGCAAAGAAGCCAAACAACTTATAGATGGTTATTTTGAAAACTTCCCCGAAGTAAAACAATATATAGAAAAAGCAATAGCACAAGCAAGGGACAATGGATATGTAGAAACATTATTTGGCAGAAAAAAAAGCTTACCTGATATAAATTCCCGAAACCACATCACACGAAGTTATGCAGAACGAATTGCCGTAAATATGCCAATCCAAGGCACTGCCGCAGACATAATCAAAAAAGCAATGATAGATATTCACAACGAAATGATAAAACAAAAACTTAAATCCAAAATGATTATTCAAGTACACGATGAACTATGCTTCGATGTAACACCTTATGAAAAAAAAATACTTATAAAAATAATCAAAGAGAAAATGGAGAATGTAACAACTCTTAAAGTCCCGTTAAAAGTAGATATTGGCATTGGCAAAAATTGGCTTGAAGCACACTAAAAAATACATCTATATTTTTTTACTATTTTTGCTAACAAATCACATTGAATAATGAAAGAATATCCAGAAGAATTACTTCATTATGTATGGAAATACGCTTTGTATAATCCTGAAACACTTACCACAACCGAAGGCGAACCAATAGAAGTAATATTTGCAGGAAACGAAAACAAAAATGCAGGACCCGATTTTACAGAAGCAAAAATAAAAATAGGAAATTACACATGGGCAGGTAATATAGAAATTCACACCCACTCGTCAGAATGGTACAGCCACAAACACAACACCAACCCGCAATACAATAATGTAATATTACATATAGTATCTAACCACAACATAGACAAACAAAAACACCCAGACTACAACATAAAAACTGCAATAATACAAATAAATAAAAACTTGGAACAACAATACCTTGCTCTCAAAAACTCAAAACATTTTATTCCATGTACCGATTATGTCAAAGAAATACACTCCTTTGCAAAATTCCACATGATTCAGCGTGCTGCCATAGAAAGGCTACAACAAAAAAGCACTTATATATCAACCATATTTAATGAAACATTAAATAATTGGAATGAAACATTTTACATAATATTATCCCGATATTTTGGCACATCCGTAAATAAGAACGCCTTTGAACAACTCGCAAAAAACATTCCCCTCAAAATATTAGCAAAACACAAAACTAATCTACTTCAAATAGAAGCATTATTATTCGGAGTAGCTGGATTTTTACAAACAGATAAGGATAACTACCAACAACAATTAAAACAAGAATGGGAATTTTTATCTAAAAAATATTCTCTTGAATCTTTACCACTGAAAATATGGAAATTTTTGAGAATAAGACCGGCAAACTTCCCTACCATACGCATAGCACAACTCGCCAAATTAATTTATCAATCTACATTTTTGTTCTCCAAAATATTGGAAAATCCAACTCCCCACGATATAACAAAACTTTTAGACACAAGCATAGACGGCTATTGGAAGCATCATTATAATTTCGGCAAAAAAACCTCAAAAAACAAAACAACACACACAGGACAACATTTCATAAACACACTAATAATAAACGCAGTAGTACCTACTCTTTTTACTTATGGCACAAAAAATCAAGACTCCGGATACAAAGAAAAAGCATTATCTTTGCTTGATAGCATGCCCGCAGAAAATAATAGGATTATAAAAGAATATGAAAAATTACATTTTCCTGTAGAATCTGCATTAAACACACAAGGACTATTGCAATTAAAAGAAAATTATTGTTCAAAAATAAAGTGCCTAAATTGTATTGTGGGAAATAAAATATTAAAAAAGCAGACACTATGATTACGCCTGAAAAAAAACCTCAACACAGTCATCACCTTACCTCTGCCATAATTCTTATTATCATCATAATATTTGTAGGCATCTCCGGATATATGCTTATAGAAAATTACTCCTTTTTAGATGCCCTTTATATGACTATCATTACCGTAACAACAGTCGGTTTTGGAGAAGTTGAACCACTTTCTACACATGGTAAAATATTTACTATATTTATGATAATTTCCTCTTTGGGAATTTTTGCTTATGCTGTATCCAATATTGCAATATATGCAGTAGAAGGTATTTTTGCCAATTATTTTAAAGAAAATAAACTCAAAAGAATAATTAAAAAAATGGAAAATCATATAATCATTTGTGGATTTGGGCGGAATGGTAAAGAAGCCGCCATAACATTGAAAGAAGAAGATAAAAAATTTATAATAATAGAACAAAAAGAACAGATAGTACAAAGTATTGCAGAACATTATCCTGACTTTCCTTATATAACAGGAGACGCTACACAAGAAGAAGTTTTACGGCAAGCAGGAGTAACAAAAGCAAAAGCCATAATCACCACACTCCCAATAGATGCCGACAACATATATATAATACTCACGGCAAGAGACCTTAACCCAAACATAAAAATAATAAGCCGTGCATCAGAAGAACATGCAGACAGCAGACTACTAAAAGCCGGAGCTGACAAGGTAATAATGCCAGATAAAATAGGTGGACAAAGAATGGCTAAAATAGTAACACAACCCGATACCATTGAATTTTTGGAATATATAATACTCCAATCTGGTAATGAAATTAGTCTTACCGAAGTATCTTGCACCAATTTATCTGCTTGCCATCTTAATAAAACCATAGGAGAACTTAATATTCGCTACAAACTCGGTATAAACATAATAGGAATAAAAACAAAAGAAAACACTTACATATTCAACCCTCCCGCAGACCTAAGAGTAAAAGAGAGCGATAAATTATTTGTACTCGGCACAAAAGAACAAATAAAAAACTTTAAAAAATATCTTAACGGAGAATTGTTAATATAGCCTCAGATGAATAACATCATTCATATCATATCATTACTCCAAGACAACTTCAAAATAGCCGTTGAAGCAATAAAAACCAATAAACTAAGAACAATACTTACCGTTTCAATAATAGCTTTAGGCATAATGTCATTAGTAGGTATATTAACCGCAATTTCCGCAATAGAAAACGGACTTAAAGACCAATTTATGAAGCTCGGCACAAACTCATTTAAAATAACAAACAAAAACATTGCTTTTCATCGCCATAGAAGAACAGGAGAAGCACGTATATTAGAACCTATTAAATTAGAAGAAGCTAAAAAATTTGTAAAAATATATAAATATCCCGCTCTCAAAACAATATATTTTACTGCAACAGCCACTGCAACAGCAAAATATAAATCAAAAAAGACAAACCCTAACATAACGGTAATCGGAATACTGGGACCTTACTTAAAAATCACTGGAAATAAAATAAAATCAGGAAGAAACTTTTCAAAAGAAAAAATAAACGGCTCTCAAAATATAGTGATAATAGGACACAAACTAAAAGAAAAATTATTCGGCAGCAAACAAGCGGTTAATCAATATATTAAAATCGGAGATGTAAATTATAAAATAATAGGAATAATGAAAAATAAAGGCAGTAGCATGATAGACAAAACCGACAACTCCTGCATCTTACCCATGGCAACTGCTCAAAAATACTATTACAAACCAAATTTATCTTACGAAATACTAATACAACCTACAAATATCAAAAAATTGGACAAAGCAATTGATGCTGCAATAATAGCAATGCGTAAAGCAAAACATCTTTCCCCTAAAGAAAAAAACAATTTTGAAATAACTAAAAGCGATCAACTCGTCCGTAATCTAATGGACAACCTCAAAATAATTACATTATCCACTTCCATAATAGGACTAATTACTTTATTAGGTGCAGCCATAGGACTTATGAACATAATGCTTGTATCGGTAACTGAACGCACAAAAGAAATAGGAATACGAAAAGCAGTAGGTGCTACTCCATCCGTAATTCGTCAGCAGTTTTTGTTTGAATCCGTATTCATAGGACAAATCGGTGGCATTCTAGGAATAATTTTAGGAATTTTAGCAGGCAATATAGTATCTCTAATAATAGGTTCCAAATTTTATGTCCCGTATCTTTGGATATTGGCGGGATTTGTTCTTACATTCATAGTAGGAATAATATCAGGACTTGCACCGGCTGCAAAAGCAGCAAAATTAGACCCAATAAAAGCTCTCCACTATGAATAATACAGCAAATAGTTCCCTACAACTTTATTCCTATTACAAGTATATCGTCTAATTGCATAGTGCCATTTTTCCACTCATCCAACACCTTTCCCAATTCTTGCCGTTGCTTTTCTACATCATGCTCCTTTATCCTGTCCAAAAGTTCTATAAAACGCTTCATAGTAAACTTTTTATTTCCTCCTTCTCCTCCAAACTGGTCATAATAACCATCAGAAGTAAAATAAAGCATTGCTTTTTCTCTATATTCAAACTCACTACTGTTAAAATATATTTGTTCCTGTCTTGCAAAAGGATCGCCTATGGCAAACGGATCGCCATAAACTTGGACAAACCTTCCGTCTATATAGAAAAATCCTGTCTGGTTTGCTGATGACACTATCAACTTTTTATTTTCACTATCTATCTTACAGATTATTACATCCATACCGTCTTCGGCTATAGCATCTCCTTCATTACCTTTTTGCAATGCTTCTACCACTCCCCAGTGTAACAAAGATAAAATCTTTGCAGGAGAAAATTCCCCACTTTCTTTTACTATTTTATTTAACAAAGTATTACCTATTATGCTCATAAACGCTCCTGGTACTCCATGCCCGGTACAATCAGCAAGTGCAATTATTGCTTCATATTTATTTATTTTATGCACCCAAAAGAAGTCTCCACTAACTATATCACGAGGACGAAACAATACAAATGATTGCGAAAAAAGTTCTTTTAAAACCACCTCATCAGGCACCACTGCATCTTGTATCTTCTTTGCATATTCTATACTTTCGGTTATTTGCTTGTTCTTTACAAAAAGTTCTCTGTTTTTCTGTGACAATTCTTCATTTTTGTTTCTTATCTCCTTTGTCCTATTAGCAACAATTCTTTCCAAAACTATATTTTTACGTTTTAACCTGTATGTATAATACTTTACTATCAAATAAATTACAATTGTAGTCAATACCGCATAAAGCAAATATGCCCACCAGGTCATA
>CAYQWX010000051.1:0-14590 GCA_964421355.1 uncultured Bacteroidales bacterium | reverse complement strand
TGTTTTGTAAATAAAAATAATTGTTTATATTTGCATAGTATAAGTGTTTGAAATACAGAAAAGTTATTATTTAAAATGCAAAAAATATATTTGACTATCATATTTATATTGTTCATAATATTGAAGTCTTTTTCACAAACAGCTTCCGATTTTACTTTAATGAGTACAGATGGAAGGTTATTTAATTTATATAGTCAATTGGATAGTGGGAAGATTGTATTGTTGGATTTCTTTTCTGTAGGTTGTCCTTCTTGTCAGGATAATACGCCATTTTTAGATTCCGTGTGGAATGAGTATGGATACAATGGTGATAGTTTATGGCTGTGGGGAATAGAAAGTTATTATGCCGATAGTGCGGAAATAGAAGCATTTAGACATGATTACGGAGCTTCTTTTCCGTGTTTTTCAACCAAAGATGACACAACTGTGTTGGGATTGTATAATATAACATATACACCTCAATATTATATAACTTGTCCTATTACTCATTCAGCAAAAAAGATTTCTAAAGAAAGTATTATTTCTTATGTTGAAAATTGCAAACAAAATATAACATCTTCCAATGTTGAGAATATAATGAGCAGAAAATATTTGATTTTTTGGGGAGAAGGTGGTATTGTTATGGAAAACGATGAACAAGAGCCTCTTTTTGCAGAGATTTATGATATGTCGGGGAGATTATTTTATAAAACAAAAGTTGAAAAAACAAAAAAGGTTCCTTTTGATTTGTTGGAAAAAGGAAATTTATATCTTTTGAGAGTTACATATACTAAATTAAAATTTTCTCACACTTTAAAATTTATAGCTTTATGACACTTAAAGAAATAAAGGAGTTTTTTGTTATTATGCTGCAATATACTTACAGTGAGCAAGAAAAAGAGGTAATATTTTTTCTAATAATGAAAGAATTATATGGGATAGAAAAAACCGATTATATATTTAATAGAGATGTTGATTATCCTGATATATCATTGGAAGATTTATTAACTATTATAGAAAGGTTAAATAATTTTGAACCAGTACAATATATTGTAGGGCATACTTCTTTTATGAGAAGGAAGTTTAAAGTGTCGGAAGGAGTGCTTATTCCCCGTCCGGAGACAGAAGAGTTAACAGAAATGGTAATAAGTGAAAACAAAAAGCATAATGATTATGTGAGAATTTTGGATATTGGGACAGGTTCCGGCTGTATTGCAATTACTTTGGCGTTGGAAATGGATAATGTAAGAGTGTTTGGTCTTGATAAGTCTGATGTTGCTTTGTCTATTGCCCAAAAAAATAGTAATGAGCTTGGAGCTAAGGTAGAATGGATTAAAGATGATTTTTTAATATCAGCTTACAACTGGTTAGAAACACCTTTTGATATAATAGTAAGTAATCCTCCATATATATCGGAATCGGAGAAAAATAGTGTTGGGAAAAATGTTATAGGGTTTGAACCGTATAATGCGTTGTTTGTACCTGATGAAAAGCCACTTTTGTTTTATGAAAAAATTGCAGAATTTGCGAAACAGGGTTTGAGTAACCAAGGGAAAATATATTTGGAAATTAATCCTTCTTTTGCAGATGATTTAAGAGAACTATTTACAGGATATAGTGAAGTGCGAATAGAAAAAGATTTGGCAGGAAGAAAGCGTTTTCTTGTTGTGTATAAATAATAGAGTATGGGTTTGACTTTTGAAGATAGTTTAATTATTGCTTCCAAATATTGTGTATCAAGAGAACGTTGTGAACAAGATGTGATACAATATCTTAACAAAAAAGGGTTATATGATTCGGATACAATAGAAAAAGTAGTAAATAATTTGAGGGAAGAAGGTTTTTTAGATGATTTTAGATATGCCAAAGCTTTTGTACATGATAAGTTTTTGTTGAATAAATGGGGACGCATTAAGATTAAATATGCATTGAAGCAGAAAGGTATAGATGAGACAATTACGGAAAAAGCGTTATTGGAAGAGATTAATGATGCTGAGTATGAGCAATGTCTTGAGACTCTTATTATGAAAAAGAAAAAAAACTTAAAAAAAGGTAATCCCGCAGTGCTTAAACAAAAAATTGTTAACTTTGCAATCTCAAAAGGATATGAATTTGAATTAGTACAAAAAATTGTTGAATCTATTGTGAAATAAGGAAGTATGAAGTTTTTTCTAGTAGGTTATTTGGCGAGTGGAAAATCCAATATTGGGAAAAAATTATCCCATATATTGAAATTGGATTTTATTGATATGGAAGAGTATATGGAAAATAAAATTAATCAAACACTCTTTCATTATTACCGTAATTTGGGAGAAGTAAAATACAAGGATCTGGAGTATGAAGTTTTTAAGGAAATAGTGGAAACACGAGATAATTTTGTTCTTTCCACTAGTGATATGACTCCTTGTATATATGATGTGTTGGACATAATGAAGAAAAAAGGGACTATCATTTATTTGAAAATGAATGAAAATTTATTGGTAGAGAGATTAAAAAATGCTAGAAAAGTTAGATTTCAAATAGCGGATATCCCTTCTTATGAATTGGAAGATTTTATAAAAGAACAATTAAAAGAAAGAGAAGAAAAATGTTATGGCAAAGCATCTATTATAGTAGATGCTTCTGTATTGTCTGCCGACCAAATAGCAAATATTATTAAGTATCAGGATGTATTAAATAGTCCTGTAAAAGACAATAAGTAAAAGTTTTTATATTTCGTAGAATTTTATTTGGTAGTTAAGAGATGCCCCCATACGGGTACAAAGATTTTGTATAGTATCTGTTTGGGGGATGTTTGTGTATATTGTTACATAACCTTTTGAGTGACTGCTGAGCAGTAAGTCCTTTTGTTTCAATAAATATTTGGTTCTGGAAGCTACTGCTTTTGCTGGATCTATTATTTCCACCTGTTTATTTCCTATTATTTTTTTTATGTCTTCTGTAAGAAAAGGGTAGTGGGTGCAACCTAATACAAGTTTATCTATTCCTTCATTTATCATTGGAGTAATATAATTGTGTAATAGGGTCAAAGATTTGTCAGTTCCTATCTGGTTTTGTTCTACTATCTCTACTAATCCTGTGCCTGCTTGTTCCAATACTTTTATGCCTTGTGCATATTTCTTTTTTGTAGTATTAAAATGATTTCCTTTAAGTGTGAGAGAAGTTGCAAGTACGCCTATTTTACCTGTTTGGGTAGTTTGAGCGGCTGGTTTTATTGCAGGTTCCATACCTACAAAGTCTATAAACGGATATTTTTTTCTTAAGTGTTGTATGGCAAAAGCGGTAGCTGTATTACATGCAATAACAATAATTTTAACTTTTTGTTGTAGTAGAAAATCTACAATTTTTTCGGATAGTTTTTTTACCTCATTAGGTTGTTTAGTTCCATAAGGAATATTTTTTCTGTCTCCAAAATAGATAAAGTTTTCATTAGGCAAGAGGATTGCCAATTGTTTGAGTACTGACAATCCTCCTACTCCAGAATCAAATATTCCTATTGGGGAATCTTTTTTTAATATCAATTTTTTTATCCTTTGTAAATAGGAAGTTTTACTACTTCTGCTTTTAGCTTTTTGTTTCTTATACCTATGTATATGTAAGAGCCTGGTTTTGAAAATTCTGTTTTTACATATCCTAGTCCTATACCTTTTTTCATCATTGGAGACATGGTGCCTGATGTAACGTGTCCAATTTTATTATTGTTTTCGTCAAATATTTCATAATTATGACGAGGTATTCCTCTTTCTACCATTTCAAAGCCAACAAGTTTTTTGCTTACTCCTTCTTCTTTTTGTTTGAGTAATCTTTCTTTGTCTATAAAGTCTTTTGTGAATTTTACTATCCAACCAAGTCCTGCTTCAATAGGTGAAGTGGTGTCATCTATATCATTTCCGTATAGGCAGTATCCCATTTCTAATCTTAATGTATCACGGGCGGCTAATCCTGTTGGTTTAATTCCGTATTCTTTTCCTGCTTCCATTATTGCATTCCAAATTTTTTCCGCATATTGATTGGGAAAATATATTTCACAACCACCTGCTCCTGTATATCCTGTGGTGGAAAATAGAATGTTAGGTAATCCTGCAAATTCTATGTTAGCAAATGTATAATATTTCATTTCGGTAATTGGATAGTCGGTAAGTTTTTGCATTGCTTTTAGTGCTAGTGGCCCTTGTACTGCGAGTTGAGAAATTTCGTCGGAAGCATTGCGGAGTTTTGCACCGAATTTATTATTTTCGTTTACCCATTCCCAATCTTTATCAATATTTGCAGCATTTACTACGAGTAAATATTTTTCAGCATTTAATCTATATACAAGTAAGTCATCTACTATGCCTCCTTTACCATTTGGGAAACATGAATATTGTACTTTTCCATCTGTAAGTTTGCTTGCATCGTTAGAAGTAATCCATTGTACAAGGTCAAGTGCATTGGGACCTTCTATATAAAATTCTCCCATGTGTGATACATCAAAAACACCTAGTTTGGTACGAACGTTTACGTGTTCTTCTATGTCTCCGGTGTATTTTAGAGGCATTTCAAAGCCTGCAAAAGGAACTATTTTGGCTCCTAATTTTTTGTGAATTTCGTATAATGCTGTTCTTTTCATGATATTTTGAAAGTATTTTTTATTTGCTTACAAATATATACAAATATGAATGAATGTTTTATGTTTATTATTTTTTGGTTTTAATTATTCTACTTTTGTTACTTTCAGGGTGTTTGTTTTGTGTGTTACGCTCATAGGTATGCTTCCTACATGTATTACATAATCTCCGGGTGATACTAGTCCTTCTTTTTTTAATTTTTTTATTGATTTATCTATTGCTGTGCGGAAGTCTTCCATTTCTGTAAAGTAGAAAGATCTTACTCCCCATAATAATGACAATGTGCTTAAAAGTCGTTTGTGTCTCGTAAATGCATAAATATCCGCTTTGGGGCGATACCCTGATATTGTATAGGCTGTTTTGCCATGTTCGGTAAAGGTTATTATTGCTTTGGCGTTTATTACTTCGGCAAGGCGAGCAGCACTAAAACATACGGAATCTCTTACAAATCTTGGACTATTTTCCGAAGGAGGATTACCTCTATTGTATTTATATTTTTTAGCTTCCGTTTCTTGTATTATTCTGTGCATACTTTCTATTACCTTTACAGGATATTTACCTATGGCAGTTTCACCACTAAGCATTAATGTATCTGCACCATCTAATACTGCATTGGATACATCTGTGGCTTCTGCACGGGTAGGTCTAAAATTAGCAATCATACTTTCCATCATTTGTGTAGCGATAATTACAGGTCTTTGTTTATCTATACATTTTTCTACTATGTCTTTTTGTATTAGAGGTACTTGTGCAAAGTCCATTTCTACTCCCAGATCTCCTCTTGCTACCATTATGGCATCTGCTTCTTCTATTATTTTGTCTATATTCTTTACGGCTTGTACTTTTTCTATTTTAGCTATTACACTTGTTTGTTTTCTTTTTCGTTTTATTAATTGTTTTAGTTCTATTATATCGCTTTCTCTCCTCACAAAAGACAGTGCTATCCAATCTACATCATTTTCTATTGCTACTATTGCATCTTTTATGTCTTTTTCTGTCATACTTGGAAGGCTAAGGTTAGTTTGTGGTAGGTTTACTCCTTTGCGGGGATACAAAGTGCCGCCATATATAACTTTTGCTTTTACCGTATTTATTTTATCGGTATTAGTTACCTCTAATTTTAATTTACCATCATCTATTAGCAAGTCTTCACCTGTTTCTACATCTATGGCAAAGTCGGAATAATCAATAAATATTTTTTCGGGATTATTATTTTCTTCTGTTGTGAATGTTATAATATCACCTTTTTTAATTTCCAATTTTCCATTTGGGATATTCCCTATTCTTATTTTAGGACCTTGTAAATCGGCTATTATTGCAATTTCTTTTCCTGTTTTACGGCTTACTTTGCGAATTAGATTTATTTCTTTTATAAAATCTTCATGAGAAGTATGAGAAAAATTTAATCTTATGCTATCAACTCCCGCTTCTAACATTTTTTCTAAAATTTCTTCATTACGGGAAGCAGGTCCAAGTGTTGCTATAATTTTTGTTCTTGATTTCATTTTTTATTTGTTTTTATACCAATTTGAATACATTTTATAGTTGTTTGCTATTCTTTTTATATAATCTGCAGCTAATTCAGGTGTTAGAGGTTTAATTTTTTTAGCAGGTATGCCTGCATATACGCTGTTAGGTTCCAATATCTGATGTTCTTTTACTACTGCTCCTGCAGCTATTATTACATTTTTTCCTATTTGTGCATAGTCTAGAACAATGGCTCCTATTCCTATTAATACATTGTCTGCTATTGTGCAACCGTGAACAACGGCAGCATGTGCAATAGATACATTATTCCCTATGTTCAAAGTTGTTTTTTTGTATGTGCAGTGTAGTACTGCGTTGTCTTGTATATTTACATTATTTCTTATATGTATGCTGTTTACATCTCCTCGTATTATTGCACCAAACCAAATACTGCAATTATCTCCTATTATTACATCTCCTATTATGGTGGCAGTAGGTGCAATAAAGCATTCATCCCCAAATATAGGTGTTTTGTCGTTTAGGGTTATTATGTTTGCCATTTGTTTATTTTTTTGTTGGGTCTATTAAATCTGTGTTTAAGCCGCATTCTGTTTTATTAAGTCCAAACCATCTGGCACTTCTTTCGTCCATTGTAGATAAATCTACACGGCGTGTGCAAGGTTCACAGCCTATTGAACTGTATCCTTTTTCTTCCAAAGGATGTTTGGGGAGATTGTATTCTTTTATGTAGCGGTATATGTCTCTTTTTGTCCAGTCCAGCATTGGGTGAAAACGAGTTGTACCATATTTTGCAGGTTGTTCTATTTTGAAATTTTTTCTTACTGCTGTCTGGTCTGCTCTTACTCCATTTATCCATACATCATATTGCATTAAAACAGGTTCCATTGGTTGTATTTTATTTAAATAGCAGCAGTAATCGGGGTCAGTGGTAAATAGTAAATTCCCCAGTGCATCTTTTTGTTGGCTTTTGGGTACTAATGGATATGTGTCTATTACCGTAAGGTTAAACAGTTTTGCTATTTGGTCTTTGTATGTTATTGTTTCGGGAAACAGATAACCTGTATTTATGAAATAAATGGGTATAGTGTTGTCTATTTGACTTATTATGTGTAGCATTACTATGCTATGTGTTTGAAATGAGGATGTGGCAAATAATTTTAATTTGCGAGATTTGTATTCTTCTATTTTGCTTTTTATTTCTTCTATTTTCATTTAGCAGTATTTTTCTTTTTGACATAATACATTATATATATGCCACCTAATATGAAAGGGATACTTAATAATTGTCCTAAATCTAAAGGTAAATTATTTTCAAAGGCTACTTGTACATCTTTGAAAAATTCTATAAAAAATCTAAATCCGAATAATAGTACAAGAAATAATCCGAACAGGTATCCTTCTTGTTTTGCCAAAGATGTTTTTTTGTATAAATACGACATAATGATAAAAATTGTAAAATAACCCAATGATTCATAAATTTGTGAGGGGTGGCGAGTAAAATTTTCGGGTAATCCTCTTACAATATTATCCCTTACAAAGGCAAAAGCCCATGGGAGATTTGACGGTTTTCCTACTATTTCGCTATTCATAAGGTTTCCTATTCTGATGAATGACCCGCTTAATGCTACTACTATGCCTATTCTGTCTAATAACCACCATAAACTTTTTTCAAAATTGCGAGCATAAAGAATAAGTGCCAATACTATACCTATTGCTGCACCATGGCTTGCTAATCCTCCGTGCCATATTTTTATTATTTCCGAAGGGTGTGAACAGTAGTATCCAGGTTCGTAGAAACAAACATGTCCTAATCTTGCACCTATTATTGTTCCCAATGCTACATATAAAGTGAGCTTATCTAATTTTTCCAAAGGAATATTTGCTTCTTTGTAAAATTTGGCAAATATGTAATAACTTACCAAAAATGCCGTTGCAAATAATATTCCGTACCACCTGATTGTTAAGTTTCCTATGTGAACAATTTCCGGATTTACATTCCAAACAATATATCCAAACATTTATTTTTGATTTTTGATTTTGCAAAGGTATAATTAAGATGATAAAATAATACTTGTTTACCTGAAATTTATCTTAAATTAATCTGTTGTGTTATTTAGATGTAATTTAATATTTAATGATTTTTGCTATCTCTTTTTGTCCGTTTTTGTAATTTATTTCCAAAAAATAATATCCTGCTTTGTCGGTGATATTTACTTGAAACTTATTATCAGATACTTGTGCTTTTTGGATACATTTTCCCGAAATATCATAAAGTTTGTAATTCTTTACTATTTGTTGTGCTTGTATAAAAACAATACCATGTGTGGGATTGGGGTATAATCGCATACTTATTGATGTGTGTGTAATTTCGCTTGAATTTATTGGTGTATAAGTTATCTCTGTTAAGTGTGTATATACTGGAGTAGCACCATTAGTTGAATCAAAATCAATTTTTTTGGTAAATAAAAGGTTTTGAAAATCGTATTCATATAATGTGCCTAAATCATTTGTTCCTCCAGAAAAAGTAAGTCCGTAAAATTTACCGTTTGTTGCTTTTAACAAACTTCCTCTTGGTCTTTTCCCAAAATTGGTATCGTCAAAGTTCCAAAGTACTTCTAAAGTGTCATTAATAATGTCGTATTTATATAGAATTCCATCTTCATTAGTACCTCCTGTATTGGTTGTCCCTAACAAGATATTATTTCCTGCATTAGTTAAATAACTGTATGGATTGCTTCCTGAAAGATTGCTGTCAAAGTCATAAAGTTTGGTATAAGTATTTGTGTTGATGTCAAAAGAAAATAGAGTTCCTTGGTCGTTGTTGCCTCCACCTTTACATGTTCCGTATAATTTTCCGTTATTTTCTATTAAAGTTCCTTTAGGATATGTTCCTGAATTGTTATCAAAGTCATATTTTTTGATAAAAGTATTTGTATTAGGATCGTATTCAAACAAAATACCTTTACTGTTTGTTCCGCCTCCTGCCAAACCGTATAATTTACCATTTGATGCCAAAAACATTTCACCTTCTGGGTACTTTCCTTTGATAACATTATCAAAATCAACAATCTTAATTAACGTATCATTATTTAAATCGTATTTGAAAATAACGCCTTCATCATTACTGCCGCCATAAACAGTAAATCCATATAAAAAATTCCCAACTTGTATGAGTGAGCCTTCGGGGTCTTCTCCAGTTGTAGAGTTTTCAAAATCGGCTTTTTTAGAGTATGTTTGAGTTGTGGGGTCATATTCAAATAAAGTTCCATTGTTATATTTTCCTCCGTAAGATGCAAGACCATATAATTTATTATTTGTTGCAAGCAGTAACGAACCGTCAGGGCTACTACCTAATGGAGATTCACCAAATCCTATTTTTTTGGAGTAATTTCCTGTGGCAGCATCATATTTAAATAATACTCCACCGTTTAATAAACCTCCTTTGTTTGTAAGTCCGTAAAATATACCATTACTGTATTCTATTAAAGAGCCAAAAGGAGTAGAACCTGTCTGGTCTGCTAGATCTATAAGTTTATTAAATGTACTGTTTGTATAATCATACGAGAATAAAGTTCCTTTTCCATTTATACCTCCATGTGCTAACAAACCGTATAATAATCCATCGGAAGCTTTTAATAAGGATCCCATAGGATTTGTGCCTGTATTAGTTGTAAAGTCAAATACATCTGTAGCCTGATTTGTGGAAGTGTTAAATTTGTAAATTGAGCCTTTTCCATTTGTCCCTCCTATACTAGTCATGCCATAAAAAATTCCTGATGATACTTCTATTAACCTTCCAACAGGTTGATTCCCAATACTATCAACAAAATCATATAGTTTTTGAAAAGTGTTGGTTTGTGTATTATATTCAAATATTACTCCTGCGTTGTTGTTTCCACCTTGATAAGTTGTTCCATAAAGTTTTCCGTTAGTTGTTTCTAGTAGAGATCCAAATGGGATTTCTCCCGAGTTGTTGCCGTCAAAGTCAAAGAGTTTTGTGAAAGTGTTGGTGTTTATATCATATTCAAATAAAGTTCCTTTTCCGTTAGTGCCTCCATGAATAGCTGTTCCATAAAGTTTTCCATTTGATGCTAATATTAAGTCTCCAATAGGATTTGTCCCGTCAAGGGTGTCAAAACTAAATAATGTATTGAGTTGATTGTTTGCTGGGTCGTACTCAAAAAGTGTTCCTAAATTGTAAGTGCCGCCAAAGTATGTGAGTCCATAAAGTTTGCCATTATCGGCATTTGTTAAACTTCCCATTGGGGAATCACCATTTGGTCCTGTAAATATTTGTTTTACTTCATATTTGTCTGTAGTAGGGTCATATTCAAATAATACATCTTGTTGGGGGACGGTATATTGGTTCCCTGCTGTAAGTCCATAAAGTTTCCCGTTGGAGTATTTACATAAACTTGTATATTGTGGTAAAGCTCCTCTGTTATATGAAAATGGCATAACTATCGTAAGATTATTACCATTGCTATCGGTTTTGAAAATGGTACCGCAATTATATTTGCCTCCTTCTGATGTAACACCCCAAAATTCAGTAATTTGGGCATTAGTATAAGTGAAAATGTTCAAAACTAAAATAAAAAATAATACTCGTTGTTTCATGAAATTAAAGTTTTTATGAGTTATTTAATTAGTTTTCAAGTTTAATACTATTTTTAAGTTATTGAGCTTAATTTATGGAGGTGGAGGTCCAATAAATTTTAAGCACGGATTTTTTCCTGTAAAACACCTTTCGGATATTGTTACTTCCAATTTTAATAAACGAGTGTCTTTTGTTATTTCAAATTTAGTTAAATTGCTTTGCCACCATTTTTTATAACATTGTATGCCTTGGGTTTTTGCAAAATTATCCGATTTCCTAAAATATTTTTTATAAAAATCTTTAAAGGGGATAATTTTATATTTTTCCTTGATAATGTATTGTCCTGGGGATAAGTTTAGTGTAGCAATTCCATTAGTATTTGTTCTAAAATATATAGTATCCAATGTGGAAATATTGATTAGTGCAAAATCATTTATTTCGGGAGAATACCTATTTTTTAACTGTTTTGGACTTGGAGTGATTCCACCACAGTATGGGTGATAATGGATTATTTTTATTTCAAAATTTTTATTTAAAGAGTCTTGTTTTGATGTGTCTTGTGTGATTATATAATCACTTTGGTTGTTAATATTGTTTAAATGTAAAAAAGTTGTAAGGAATATTGCTATAATTAAATTTATATACATGTATTTTTTCTTAAATTAGGATTTATTATAAGTCATTAATTACCAGCTTCCACTTGCACCACCGCCACCACCAGTGCCCCCTCCGACTGCTCCGAAGCCGCCAAAACCTCCAAACTCTCCGTTCCCATCGCTGCAATCATCAAATCTTCCGGAATTTCCAGAAAAGAAAAAAGGCATAGTCCATATAAAACCACGTCCTCTACCGTATGTTACTGCTCTTTTTTTGCTTAAAAACATAAAAAAGAATATGAAAAGTAATAATATGAATCCTGCCCATCCGTTATCTTTTTTAGTTTTCTTTTTATATTCTGCTGCAGTATATTCTCCTTTGGCTAAACTTATTATAGTATCAATTGCTGACCAAATACCTTTGAAATAATCATCATTTCTAAAATTAGGTATCATTTCATTTTCAATAATAAGTTTTGCTGTGGCATCAGGTATTACACTTTCCAATCCATATCCTACTTGTATGGCTATATGTCCTCGGTCATTTCTGTGTAATTTGGGTTTTATAAGTATTACAACACCATTGTCTTTTCCTTTTTGTCCAATTCCCCATTTATCCAGTATTTCAAAAGCAAATTGATTAGGGTCCATTCCTTTAAGGTCTGTTACGGTTACCACTGCTATTTGAGTAGATGTGGCTTGGGCAAAGCTATCAAGTTTATTTTCCAAATATTGTTTTTGAGCATTTGTTAATATACCTGCAAAATCGTTTACCAACCTTGGAGTATTAGGTTTTGGTGGTATAATGCTTTTTTCTGCAGCTGTTGTGTGTAGTGCAGATAATAAAAAAACTAATGTTAATAATTTAGTTATAAGATATTTCATCGCTTAATTCGTTTTTGTCATTTTTTTGATGAGGAAAATATTTTTTTAATTCTTCGCCTGCCATAATTATACCTTTTGACAAGCCTTCTGTAAATTTTCCGTCTTTAAAATATTTCACCATTGTTTCTTTAATATTGTTCCAGAAATCTGTAGGAACTTTGCTATTTATTCCAACATCTCCAAGTATGGCAAATTTACGGGCATTTATTGCCACATAGAAGAGTACGCCATTTCGTTGTTCTGTTTTGTGCATTCCGAGTTTTGCAAACCAATAAGCTGCTCTATCCAAAATGTTATCTTTTTTATAATTTTCTATATGCACTCTTATTTCACCACTTGTGTTTTTTTCTGCTTCTTTTATGGCATTTACTATTTGTTGTTCTTCTTTTTTTGTCAAAAATTTTTGTTTCATTGTTGTTGGTAATTAAAATTTTACTTCGGGTGCTTTTTCTGCTCCTGCTTCCGCTTTGAAATATGGATATTCTTTAAACCCAAGCATTCTTGCTATTAGTACGGTAGGAAATCTTCTTATGGAAGTATTATATTGTTGTGCAGCTTCATTATACCTTTTTCGCTCAACAGCTATTCGGTTTTCCGTTCCTTCAAGTTGTGCTTGCAATTCCATAAAGTTTTGATTGGCCTTGAGGTCCGGATAACGTTCCACTACTACCATAAGTTTGGATAGAGCTTGTGATAGACCTTGTTGTGCCGATTGAAATTGTTGTATTGTTTGTGTAGAAAGATTGTTTGCATCAATGTTTACCGAAGTGGCTTTGCTTCTTGCTTCTATTACTTCAGTTAGTGTTTGTTTTTCGTGTTTGGCATAACCTTTTACAGTATTAACAAGATTAGGGATAAGGTCTGCTCTGCGTTGATATACATTTTCCACCTGTGACCATTTTTGTTTTACAAATTCTTCTTTGGATACCAACGAGTTATAAATTGAAGTAATCCAAATACCAATTATTAAAATAAAAGCTATAAATGTAATTCCTAGTATTAAACATCCTTTTTTATTCATGATTTTTTGCTTTTTTATGCTTTGTCAAAGATACAAAAAAATATCTAACATATTCTAGTAATAATTTTTTGTTTATTTTTGTGCAATAACTAAAATTTTTAAGCAGTGGATATTTTTGAAAAACTTAAACCGAACAAAGGACCGTTGGCACAATATGCAGATCAAGCTGACGGATATTTTGCATTTCCTAAACTTGAAGGGGAAATAGCTCCTTGGATGTATTTTAATGGTAAAAAAGTTCTTACATGGAGTTTGAATAATTACTTAGGTTTGGCTAATCATCCTGAAATAAGAAAAGTAGATGCAGAAGCGTCAAAAGAATGGGGATTGGCATATCCTATGGGTGCAAGAATGATGAGTGGTCAAACAAAATATCATGAGGAATTGGAACACCAGTTGGCTGAATTTGAGAGAAAAGAAGCCGCATATTTGCTTAATTATGGCTATCAAGGGATGGTATCCATTATAGATGCACTTGTAGATAGATATGATGTGATAGTATATGATAGTGATGCTCATGCGTGTATTTTGGATGGAATGCGTTTGCACATGGGGAAAAGATTTGTATATAAGCATAATGATATAAATGATCTTGAAAAGCAATTGAAAAGAGCAACACGGATTACCAAATTTAATGGAAAAGGTGGTATATTGGTTATTACCGAAGGGGTGTACGGTATGGTAGGTGATTTGGGTAAGGTGAAAGACATTGCATCTCTTAAAGGGAAATACGATTTTCGCTTATTAGTGGATGATGCTCATGGTTTTGGAACTATGGGAGAAGACGGTTCAGGAACAGGAACATATTTTGGAGCACAAGACGGTATAGATTTGTATTTTGGTACATTTGCAAAATCAATGGCGAGTGTAGGAGCTTTTGTTGCAGGTGAAAAGAGAATTATTGAATATTTGCGTTATAATATGCGTTCTCAAATATTTAGCAAGTCTCTTCCTATGCCTATTGTGATAGGAGCAATCAAAAGGTTGGAAATGATAAAAACGCATCCTGAATTTATTAAAAACTTATGGAATATTGTTAATGCTTTGCAAGACGGATTGAAAAAAGCAGGATTTGATTTGGGTAAGACAGAATCTCCTGTAACTCCTGTTATGATGCACGGTACGGAGTTTGAAGCTGCAAATATGGTGTTGGATTTGAGAGAAAATTATAAAATATTTACTTCTATTGTAGTTTATCCTGTGGTTCCGAAGGGAACAATATTATTCCGATTGATACCTACTGCTGTGCACACATTGGAAGATGTGGAATATACCGTAAATGCTTTTAAGGAACTTAAACCAAAGTTGGAAGCAGGTAAGTATAGAAAAGATAAAGTAGATAGAAGTAAATTCGTATAAAAGTATAATGATTTAATTGTATTAACGGGAAGGGTGATTATCATTCTTCCCGTTTTTT
>CAYQWX010000050.1:0-15045 GCA_964421355.1 uncultured Bacteroidales bacterium | reverse complement strand
GGGGAACATGGGGAGCAGACAAAATAAAAAGAAATAAAAAAGCCAACGGAAAAACACTGGATGGAAAAATATGGCAACAAATACCTAATACTACAGTTCTACATGTAGATTAAATATTTGTTTTATTTATCCAATCACAAACATATAAAAAATAAAACCTCAAATATATAAACGCATACACAGATTTAACAAGTATTAAAAAACTTTTTATTGCGCTTTTTTAGCATTTTTTGGCATTTTTTACGAACATGCGTTCTATTAAAATGACCACAAAAAAACGATGTTTTTCACTATCTTTTTTATTATCAATATTTTACAAAAAATAAGTTGTGGTAACTTGTGGTAGTTTTTACCACAAAGTTACCACAAAGTTACCACAAAACTTTGCCTGATTATCAGACATTTAACCTCGTTTGTGGTAAGAAGTCACAAAAAATGGAAAAAACTTTTTTAAAAAATAAACCTTTACAAAAAATAAATCTTAAAAAAATTTGGTTTTACTAATAGTCAAGATTGGCTATTTCATCATCGGCACCATCATCAAGCATCTGCACATACTTATTAGTCATCTCCAGTGAGCTATGCCCTGCTTGATCTCTTACCTTATCAGGACTAATGCCTGCACGAAGCAGTGCTACTATACCTGTATCCTTCAAACTATAAAACTGATACTGCATAGGTAAATGCAACTTCTTACGAAGCTCTGCCCAACGTGTAGCTATATATCTGCCACTTGCCATAGCCACAGGTCCGGGTTTTAAGCCTTTGCCCAGTATGTACCAGTCGGCAGGCTGATGACATATACCCAGTGTCTTTATAAGCACTTGCATCCTTTTAGGTATAGTTATCTTTCGCTCTTTACCGTTCTTACTTATATGGGCAGGCACTACCAGCACACGCTTTACACTACATATATCACTTATACGAAGCATGCTTATCTCTTTGGGTCTTGCCAATGTATAATAACACATATACACAGCAAGCAAATAATACCGGTCATTATCCCACAAATAACGAACAATGCTATCCATATCTTCTTTGCTTATAATGGTTCTTTTCTTGCGAGGTTCTTTTTTCTTACTTATACCAGTAACAACATTAGTAGCTGCATAGCCATTCTCTATCAGCCAGTTCCAGAATATCCTCAATGCCATAATATAGTTATTATAATAGCGTTCTCCTATACCTCGCTCTACATATAAATAGCGTAGAAAGTTAAGCACATTAAAGCGACTAATGTTTACTACATAGGTAGGCTGCGGCAACCAGTCTATAAATCTACTGATATAATTCTTATATGCTCTTATGCTATCGGGACGGAGCTCGTGTTCTTTTATCTTTATAAACTCTTCAAATACTTTATCTACAGGAGTAAAGCTGCGGGGTGCTTCTTGCTCTATAAAAGGATTCCAGCCTGATGCAAGCTTTTCATTTATTTCACGCATTAGCTCACGGGCATAACGCCTGCGTTCTCTTATGTTCTTTATTCTGTTAAGCTTTATACGTTTACGCACCAGCTTACCCGTAACAGGATTAGCTACATAATACTCTATGTAACTTCCACTGCGTACTTCATGATATGAAGCAGGATAATACTTCTTTAACATTCTTCCGCTGTTTATAAGAACAAAACAATCCAAAAATGAAAAAACAAGCGGAAAAATGTTTGTCCCGTTTCTGTCCCGCCTTTGCTACTTTTTTTGCCGTAACTTACTAAAAAACAGAAACTTAACCTACATTCTGCGGAGAGTGAGGGATTCGAACCCCCGGTACCCTTGCAGGTACAACGGTTTTCAAGACCGCCGCTTTCAACCGCTCAGCCAACTCTCCGTTTTGGGTGTGCAAATATAATATTTTTTCGGAATACTACATCTGCCATCCAATATTTTTATATCAATTTTTTTAAAAACTCTGTCATAGATGTCTTTTTTTGGACAATATCCAAAACTTCATTTATTTTAATACGTTCCTGTTCCATGGTATCTCTGTCTCTTATAGTAACTGTATCATCTTGCAGTGTTTGATGATCAACTGTAATGCAATAAGGTGTACCTACGGCATCTTGCCTACGATAGCGGCGACCTATTGAATCTTTTTCCTCATAAACAACCTTAACATAAGGCATTAATGTTTTAAAAATTTCTTTTGCTTTTTCAGGTAACCCATCTTTTTTAACTAATGGAAAAACAGCAATCTTGACAGGTGCCAATGCAGGTGGTATTTTCATAACCACACGGGTTTCGGTAGAACCTTTTTCATTAGTTATTTGTTCTTCTTCGTATGCTCCTGATAATATCATCAAGAATGTTCTATCAAGCCCAATAGAAGTCTCTACCACATAGGGGACATATCTGTCATTCAACTCATTATCAAAGTATTGTATTTTTTTACCACTATATTGTTGATGTTGACTCAAATCAAAATCTGTACGTGAATGTATTCCTTCCACTTCCTTAAATCCAAATGGGAATTCGTATTCTATATCAAATGCAGCATTTGCATAATGAGCTAATTTTTCATGTTCATGAAAACGATATTTATCTTCACCAAAACCTAAATTCAAATGCCATTTCCAACGTTTTTCTTTCCAATATTCAAACCATTTAAGTTCTTCTCCAGGTCGTACAAAAAATTGCATTTCCATTTGTTCAAATTCTCTCATTCTAAAAATAAATTGCCTTGCGACTATTTCATTTCTAAAAGCTTTACCAATCTGTGCTATACCAAAAGGCAAAGACATACGGGCAGTCTTTTGTACATTTAAGAAATTAACAAAAATACCTTGTGCTGTTTCTGGTCTCAAATAAATGGAAGATGCGTCATCACTTACAGAACCAAGTTGTGTTTCAAACATTAAATTAAACTGTCTAACATCAGTCCAATTTTTACTTCCCGATACAGGATCAGTTATCTCATAATCTATTATTATTTGCTTTAGCTCTTTCATATCATTGTTTTCCATAGCACTAACAAAACGTGCTTTAAGTTCTTCTATCTGCTGCAAGTATCTTTGTACTCGCTGGCTTGTTTCAATAAATTTTTCTTCATCAAAAGATTCGCCAAAACGTTTTTTAGCTTTTTTAATTTCTTTATTTATCTTTTCTCTTATTTTTTCTATATGTTCTTCTATAAGAACATCTGCACGATAGCGTTTTTTACTATCTTTGTTATCGATAAGAGGGTCATTAAATGCAGATAAATGTCCAGAAGCTTCCCATACTTTAGGATGCATAAATATTGCACTATCTAATCCCACAATATTATCATGTAGATAAACCATTGATTTCCACCAATATTCTTTTATGTTGTTTTTGAGCTCAACACCATACGGACCATAATCATATACTGCTCCCAATCCATCATATATTTCACTTGATGGGAATACGAAACCATATTCTTTGGCGTGAGATATTATTTTTTTAAACTTATCTGCTTGTGTTGCCATAATTTTAACTGATTTTTGAACCGTTACTAATTTTATTTTCTGGCGAAACAAATACTAACCTGCCGTCTTTGTCTTCTGCCATAAGTATCATACCTTTTGACTCTATTCCTCTAATTTTTCTTGGCTTTAAATTTTTCAATAACAAAACTTGCTTCCCTATAATATTTTCGGGGTTATAATATTCGGCAATTCCCGATACTACCGTTCTTTGTTCTTCTCCCAAATTCAATTTTAATTTTAATAATTTCTTTGTCTTTGGCACCCTTTCCGCTTCCAATATAGTAGCAGAAACTATTTCCATTTTTGCAAAATCATCATAGTCTATTTCCTGCTTATTTTCATTTTCTTTCTCCGCAGCTTCATTTTGCATAGCTGTCTTTTTTAACTTTTCTATTTGTTTTTCCACCACCTTATCTTCTATCTTTTCGAATAATAAAAATGGTTTTGATATTTTATGCCCCGATGGTAAAATATCTTCTTTTATATCTTCCCATTTTTTTGAGGAATCAATATTCAACATATTAAATATTTTATCAGAAGTAAAAGGCAAAAACGGCATAGACAATATTGCTCCGGCTGCTGTAATTTGAGAAGCAACATAAAGAATATTTCGTGTTCTTTGCGGTTCTGTTTTATGATACTTCCAAGGTTCCGATTCCGTCAAATATTTATTTCCTGCTCTAAACAAATTCATCATTTGTAGCTGAGCTTCCCTAAACTTATAATTTTCTATATTTTTAGCAACCAGCTCTTTTATTTTTCCTATTTCTTTAAGTAAAGCTACATCTTCTTCTTGTAAATTTTTCGGTTCAGGAATTTCTCCTCCATAATACTTATAAATAAGAGTTAATGTTCTATTTACAAAATTTCCGAGTATTGCAAGCAATTCATTATTATTTTTAGCTTGAAAATCTTTCCATGTAAAATCTGAATCTTTAGTTTCCGGAATAATCGAAGTAATCACATATCGCAAAACATCTTGTTTATCAGGAAACTCATCTAAATATTCATTTAACCATACTGCCCAATTTCTTGAAGTGGATATTTTATTATTTTCCAAATTTAAGAATTCATTTGCAGGCACATTATCAGGCAAAATGTATTCTCCATGTGATTTCAACATTACAGGAAAAATTATACAATGAAAAACTATATTGTCTTTTCCTATAAAATGGACTAACTTGGTATCTTCATCTTTCCAATATTTTTCCCACTCATCAGTAAGTTCTTTAGTTGCAGAAATATATCCTATCGGAGCATCAAACCAAACATACAACACCTTACCTTTTGCATCTTCTATAGGCACAGGCACTCCCCATTCTAAATCACGAGTTACTGCACGAGGCTTTAATCCGTCATCTAACCACGATTTTACTTGTCCAAGCACATTAGGTTTCCAATCTGATTTATGTCCTCTCAATATCCAATCCCGCAACCAATCTTCATATTTATCAAGTGGCAAAAACCAGTGTTTGGTCTCTTTTAGCACAGGCTTAGTTTCTGTAATAGCAGACACAGGATTTATAAGTTCCAATGGACTAAGAGATGTACCACATTTTTCACACTGGTCTCCATAAGCTTTTTCATATCCACATTTTGGACAAGTACCTACAATATATCTATCTGCTAAAAACTGTTTAGCTTTTTCGTCATAATACTGTTTGGTAGTTTTTTCTATAAAAATTTTCTTATCATACAATGTTTTAAAAAAGTCAGAAGCTGTTTTATGATGTACCTTAGAAGAAGTACGGGAATAAATGTCGAAGGATATTCCAAACTCTTCAAAACTCTTTTTTATTATATTATGATATCTATCTACTATTTCTTGTGGAGTTTTACCTTCTTTTTTAGCCTTTAACGTGATGGGTACCCCATGTTCATCAGAGCCACACACATACAAAACATCTTCTCCCTTTAATCTTAAATACCTCACATATATATCTGCAGGCACATAAACCCCTGCCAAATGACCAATATGAACTGGACCATTAGCATATGGAAGTGCTGCTGTTACTAAATATCTTTTATATTCTTTCATAAAAAAAATTGTTATAAAACTTGTTGGAGTGCAAAGATAATTGAAAAAAATTAAGGAAAGATTATTTTGCCTGTGAAAGAGATATTACACCACAGGCAAAATTATAGCAATTATAAATATTTACGAAGAATTTGTTTCCTTGAAGAATTTCTTAACTTTTGAATTGCATTTTCTCTTATTTGTCGTATTCGTTCTTTAGTTAACCCTATTGTTTTTGATATTTCCTCCAATGATCTTTGAGGTTCACCAAATAATCCAAAATAGAGAGTAAGTATTTTACTTTCCTTTTCACTTAATGTGTTTAGTATCCTTTTAATTTCCACTTCCAAAGATTCTTTCAACAATTCTGCATCAGTTTTAGGTATTGCTTCGTTTTCCAACCTATCTATCAATTTAACACTATCATCTTCACTTGTTATAGGTTCGTCCAAAGAAGAAGTAGAAGTGTTTACAGACATTATTTTCTTTACATCTTCAGGGGATTGATTAAGAGCTTCAGATATTTCTTGCAATTCAGGTTCCCTTTCATATTTTTGTTGTAATTCATGTAGAGTTCTATTTATCTTATTTATTTCATTCAATTTATTTATAGGCAATCGTACTATTCTTGAATGTTCCGCCAAAGCTTGTAGTATAGACTGTCTAATCCACCATACTGCATAAGATATAAACTTAAATCCTCTGGTTTCATCAAATTTCATTGCTGCTTTTATTAATCCCAAATTCCCCTCATTAATAAGATCAGACAATGATAATCCCTGATTCTGATATTGTTTAGCAACCGAAACAACAAAACGCAGGTTTGCCGTAACTAACCTATTCAAAGCTTCTATATCTTCTTCTTCTTTAATTTTGCGAGCAAGTTCTACTTCTTCCTCAGGAATGAGTAAACGATACCTACTAACTTCCTTTAAATACTTATCAATGGAAACATCTCGTTTAGTTACTTGCTGTGTAATTTTTAATTGCTTCATAGTGCATATTGTTTCTTATTTCTATATACGAGACACAATTCAATAAAGTTGCATATAAAAACAAAAAATCTTCCTCCTTTTCTCAAAGAAGAAAGATTTTTTATTCCAAATATATTAAAATCAATATATTAGTTTTGATTAAATGTATTTTCCTTATTAAAAAATCCTACCAAAACAGAAACACAACCGCTTAATATCTCATCAGATAAAGTGTCGGAAGTTTCTACTTGAATAGAAATTAATAACTGTTGAGAAGCATCTAAAGAAAAATCCCAAGTAGTAGCATAGTTATCTTTTTCATTATCATACAACACATTACGGTCTGCATCCAATACTTGAAAATGTATAGGTGGCAATTCTTTTGCACCACACACAGCTATTCTATATTGTTGTCCTGAATAAAAAGTTTTATATAATTCTGCGGTTTCTCCTTCGGATAACACAGTAGCATTATATATTCCGTCATGTACATACGGCAATAATTCCATTTTACATACTTTTTTGGCAAATGATTTACATTGAGCCTTACCTGAAGTAGGTGATATCATCATTAAAACGGATACAAATGCAAATAAACCTAATATCTTTTTCATAATCATTAATATTTTTATTTTATGAAACAATTTCATTTCTAATTTCTATTACTTTATTAAATAAAGCATCAATATCTTCTTGCTTATAATCTATTTTCACTTCTGATTTTACAACATTTTCACCTTTATCGCTTTTTGTCATTTCTGGAGTAGAACTAGTCACTTTTATTTTATCAAACAACACTTTTAGTTCTTCCAACTTAGGCGTTATATCTTTTATATCAGCGTTATCTTTATAAGACTTCAACAAATTTAATAATGTATTTAACGATAACCTTTGATCTATTACCCTTTTTACAATTTCTTGGTTATTTTCCGTAGATTTAGCTATTTGAACAGCTATATACAATCCCTCTATCCAACCACCTGCTAGTACTATGGCTGCAGTTTCCATTCTGTCATTATCTTTCAAGAAAGCATCTGAATTCATCATTGTTTCAGAAATAATTTCCATTAATGAGTCTGCATTTCCCATATTCTTATCCATTCTATCAAACAATGATTGGTCCACTGCATCCAATATTCCCAACTCATCTGCAAGTTTTTTAACCGCAGATAAATATTTCACACTATATTGAGATTGGTCAAACATACTTACAAAACTCAAATCTGCACTATATACACCCAAATTTAATGCCATTTTCTTAGTAGAAGTATATTTATTTATATTATCTATCGGATTTAGATATTCATCATTAAATTTTGCTCCAGCCCTTTTAAGTAATAATGCTGTCTCTATTGGAGAAGGTAGTGAATAAAATACTTTCTGAGCTTTTTCCTTTGCAGCGAGACCTGCAGTATCTACCTTTTTATCTATTTCATTTTCCAGGTTTTGGGTATCATTCCCGGATTGGCAACTATTAAAAGTAGAGACAAACAGAGCCAACCCCACAACCATAATCAAACTAAATAAACTCTTTATTTTCATAATTTACATTTTTGTTTTTCACTTTGCAATAATAAGCATTTTTTTTCATATAAAAAGGATTGTAATAAAAATATTTAATTTTTTATAGTATTTTTAGGCTGTTTTTTTAACATTTAAAATTTATAAAATTATGGAAATAAAAAAAATGACAACTGAAGATTACATTAAAAGAGAAGAAAAATACGGAGCTCACAATTATCATCCGTTACCTGTTGTGTTGGACAAAGGAAAAGGTGTATTTGTTTGGGATGTTGAAGGTGAAAAATATTACGATTTTCTATCGGCTTATTCTGCTGTAAATCAGGGGCATTGTCATCCCAAAATAATTAATACAATGATTGAACAAGCCCAAAAGCTAACATTGACATCACGAGCTTTTTATAACAGTGCTTTAGGTGAATTTGAAGAGTATATAACCAACTATTTTGGGTATGACAAAGTTTTGCCAATGAATACTGGTGCAGAAGCTGACGAAACAGCACTTAAATTATGTAGAAAATGGGCTTATGAAGTAAAAGGTATTCCAGAAAATGAAGCAAAAATAATTGTATGTGAAGGAAACTTTCATGGACGAACAATCACTATTATTTCTATGAGTACTGACCCTACCGCTTACAAAGGATTTGGTCCATATACTCCCGGTTTTATCAAGATTCCGTATAATGATATCAATGCTCTTGAAGAAGCACTAAAAGACCCTAATATTGCAGGCTTTTTAGTAGAACCAATACAAGGAGAAGCAGGTGTTTTTGTTCCCGATGATGGATATATATCAAAGGCTTATGAATTGTGTAAAAAGAACAATGTTTTATTTATTGCAGATGAGGTACAAACAGGTATTGCCAGAACAGGAAAACTTTTGGCATGTAATTATGAAAATGTAAGACCTGATATATTGATTTTAGGGAAAGCCCTCTCTGGTGGAGCAATGCCAATATCCGCAGTATTAGCAGATGACGAAATCATGCTAACAATTAAACCGGGTGAACATGGTTCTACTTTTGGCGGTAATCCATTAGCTTCTAAAGTAGCTATAGCAGCATTGGAAGTAGTAAAAGAAGAAAATCTTGCTGAAAGGGCTTATAAGCTTGGGGAAATATTTAGGCGTGAATTAAAAAATATAAAATCCGATATGATAGAAGAAGTCAGAGGAAAAGGATTGTTAAATGCTGTAGTGATTAAGCCTAAAAATGGAAAAACCGCATGGGATGTATGTTTAGCTATGAAAGATAACGGATTATTAGCAAAACCAACTCATGATCATATAATAAGATTTGCTCCTCCTCTTATTATTACAGAAGAACAATTAATGGAAGCAGTAGAAATATTTAAGAAAAGTTTAACCGCTTTAGAAAAATAATAATTAAAAATAAATAGAAATAAAAAAAGGAGAGGCAAAAAACACCTCTCCTTTTTTAATAAATATAATTTCTAAATCAAAATTTAGTAGCACTTCCACCGCTACTACCAAAACGATAAGTAATAAATAATTCATGAGATCCTACTGAATATTTTCCAATATCCATTAAAGTATAATCATAAGCATATCCGAAAGTAAGTTTATCAGCTTTAAGTCCTATCATTGCAACAACAGCATTATCTGTCCTATAAGATAATCCAACACTAAACATTTTCATAAATGTTCCTGTTACATTAAAGTCTAATTGCAAATATCCGTTTTCTATAAATTTCAGTAACAGAGAGGTTTCTATTCCAATATTATCATTTATATCCATAAAATAGCCTCCAGTAAACATATAATGTCTTAATTGTCTATTTTCCAAATTTTCACTATTCAATAATGTTATTTTTCTACCCATCAACTGATAAACTGATAATCCTGTATAATAATGTTTATCTTCATCATAGAAAAATACTCCAAAGTTAAAATCCGGCACAATCATTTTATCTCTGGCATTGACAAAAGTTAAATCATCTACATCTTTTGCATTTACCTTAGTTTTATCCAATGAATATTGGAATAACGAAGCTGATAGAGCCATAGACAAATGCATACTACCATTCAATTGTAAACGGTAAGCATAAGTTCCTTCTACTCCAGTACGTTTTTCAATACCTATTGTAGAATTAAAAATACGCCCACCTGCCCCCATATTATCCATAAATCTCATATGAGCACCAACTGTTTGATATGCAGGAGCACCATTAAGCCCTGACCATTTTTGTTTTACTGCCCCACTAACCATTAAATCCTGTGTAACACCAGCATAAGCAGGATTAACAAAGTACAAATCATTGTAGTACAAACTATAATTGTCTATTTGCTGTGCCTTAATAGATGAGAAGGCTATCAAAAACAAAAATATAAATAAACTATTCCTTTTCATAAATATATTATTTTAATTATTTTAATACATTACTGTTAAATAACCACTATAAGATACCCCATTAGGTAATTTTATAACATAATAATATGTACCTGCTGCAACTTTTTTACCATTCACATCTGTCCCATCCCATGGTGATGAATAATCATTAGTAGAAAATACAAGATTACCCCATTCATTATAAACATCTACTTGTGCATCAGGATATGTATCTATATTACCTATTTCCCAATAATCGTTTTGACCGTCACCATTAGGAGTAAGTATATTATAAATTACCAAATCTACATTACAATTATTTTCCGTAAGTGGAACTAATACACTATCTGATACAGAACAATTATTCATATCAGTAACTGTAATATAATAAGTACCCGTAGAAAGTTCTTGTATGTTTTTAGTAGTAGCACCTGTGCTCCAATTATAAAAGTATATATCGGATGCACCGCCACTAACAGTCAATTCTATCGCTCCTGTTTGTGTGTTTTTACAGTTTTCAGGTGTAACATTAAATTGCAAATGCAATGAATCAGGTTCTACAACTCTTATTGTATCCGAATACACACAACCTCTGTTATCCAGTACATTTACCCAATATATACCTCTTGGCATATTGTCAATAGAAATAGCAGTATCAATCACTAAACTATCATTATTAAACCATATTACACTATATGGAGAATATTGCCCTTTTACATTTGCCATTAAAGTAGCAGTGCTATCTCCCGCACATAATATATCCGTTTGTGAAAGTGCTATGCTAGGTGGCATATCTCCACTTACTTGTACAGAATCTACATAAGTACACCCTTTTGCATCAGTAATAGTAAAAGTATAAATACCTGCAGAAAGGCTATCTATATCTTGAATAGTGTCTCCGTTGCTCCACAAATAAGTATATGGCTGAATACCTCCACTTACAAACAAATCAATTTTTCCGTCATTATTATGGCAAGAAACATTAGCTACATTATGTATTACTTGGATTGGAGTATAATCATATATAATAGTAGAATCAATAGCATGACAACCATTGGCATCTTCAACTGTAACATAATATGTTCCTCCGGACAATCCATTCAAATATGAAGTATCAGCTCCATTACTCCAAGTATATGTATAAGGTGGAGTTCCTCCTGTAACTATAGCATTTATACTTCCATCATTTCCAGCACAAGTAATAGAATTTGTTTCCAAATAAATTATAATAGGTTGAAACGCCAAAACTTCTGCACTATCTACAACAAAACACCCTCTATGGTCAGTAATAGTAAAAGTATAAATTCCTGTACCCAAACTATCAGCAATATTTGAAGTATCCCCTGTGCTCCAAGTGTATGAATATGGTGCTTCTCCTCCAGATACAAGTAATGATATATTTCCGTCATTTCCATTACAAGACTCACTAGTAACACTTGCAGAAACTAATAACGGATTATAAGGTAACACTTCTGCACTATCAACAATGGAACAACCTCTACTATCTGTCACAGTTACATAATACCAACCACTTGAAATACTATCATTAGAAGCGGTATTAACAGAATTGCTCCAAGTATATTCATAAGGAGGATTACCTCCTGTTACTGTTGCAATAATCTTACCGTCATTACCATTACAACTTTCATTTTGCACATCAAAAGCAACTGTCATTGTATCATAAGGCATTACCATAAAGGAATCTTCTACTGAGCAGCCATCTACATCATTAACTGTAACATGATAAACCCCAGATGTTAAATTATCTAAAACTGCACCTGTTGCACCATTATCCCAAGAATAAGAATAATCAGGATTTCCACCTGACACTCCAATTTCTATTTTACCATCGTTACCATTACAACTTTCATTAATAACATTAGCCACTATCCTTAATGTATCATAAGGAAGAACTCTTGCAGAATCTATAAGTTGACAACCATTTAAATCAGTAACGGTAACAGTATAATTCCCTACATGAAGATTATTCAAATCTTCAACAGTATCGGAAGTGTTCCAATTATAGTAATATTGAGGAGTACCGCCGCTCACTGTTAAATCTATTCTACCATCATTTCCATTACATGACTCGTTTTTCACTTCCATTACGGCAGAAAGAGGCGCCGGTTGGTTGATGAAAACGGAATCCACTTGAAGACAACCGTTAGCATCAGTAACTGTAAGTTTATACCAACCACTTGGGACATTATATAAAGTATCTAGTGTATCTCCCGTACTCCAACTATATGAAAACGGAGACATACCAACATTAGGAGTCGCAACCAAAGTAGTAGAATCGCCATAACAATAAATATCATGTGCAGTAGTAAAATCAATATTTGTTTCAGGACAACCGTATTTTGCTATAAATACGGCTTTGCTGGCAGCGGTAGTTCTTACCAAGGAATCCATTCCGATAAACAAAGTATCGGAAGCAAAATCTCCCAAAACATAGCGATTGTTGTTCAAAGAATATAAATCTACGGAATTACGCCAAGCAATATCTGTCCCATTACCGTAAGCTTGTGTAAATTTTGTAATATTCCCATTAAAATCCATAGAATATATATAGGCATCTCCATCATCCCCATAATATGTATTACCATCAAAATCTACATTACCGAAAAACACTCCGGAAACGACAAAGCCACTATCTAAATTAGATACTCCTTTTGCTTCATCATTACCGATACTGCTACCATAAGTTTTCACCCATTGGATAATACCATTAGTATCTATTTTAAACACTGCAATATCTTTACCTCCATTAGAGCCAAAAGTAACCCCATCTTCTGTAACTGCTGACGACCCCACAAACCCAACAGGATAAATATAACCATCACTACCTTTAATAATATCATTAAAACCCTCCTCCCCTATTCCTCCAAAACTTTTAACAAAATTTATATTACCATCATAACTCATCGAAAGTAAAATAAAATCATCATTCCCTGCTGAATTATAATTAGTTCCATTAACATTTATGGTACCATAAAAATAACCTGCAATGTAATAGTGAGTATTATCCCATGTTATACTATTAAAAAAATCTGCATTATTATTAGTTGTAAAAACTTTAGAATAAATAAATTGACCATCAGAATTAAATTTAGCAAAAAACAGATCTTTTGTAGAATTCGCCCAATAATAAGAATTATAAGTACTACTATCCCCAATATAAACCGAATCCTTAAACATACCTGTTATTAAAATATCACCATTCCTATCAATGTTTATATCCACTCCTCTATCATCATTACTACCCCATGCAATTTTTTCACACCAACTAATTTGTCCATTAAAATTCATTTTAATCAAAAATCCATCAACTTTTCCATCTCCTTGTCCAATCAAAGTATCCCCATCTACAAACAATGTATCTGAAAACCCTCCTGTTATATATATAACATTATTTACCTTATCGGTAATCATTCTACTTAAAGTAATTTTATTATTTGCCATTATATGTTTAACGAAAATAGCACCGCCCCCATTGTCAAATTTGATAACAAGTCCATCTTGGGCACCATAAGAATAGAAAACGGTATCCTCCAAAACACAATTATCCCTAAACATCAACCCAATATAACTTAATCCTTCATTATCTGTAATTATTGTCCTCGATTTAACTAAATTGGATGATTCTATTTTCACAGCATTTAGCCACCCTTGTGCTACAGAGACAAAACTAAGCAATATGCCTAATATCAATACATAAAATTTTTGTTTCATAATTATCTTATTTTATAATCTATTTTATCATCTAATACTATGCAAAGGTAAACAAATTTGTCTAAACTTATAATATAGATTAAAAAAAAACTTATTAGTTAAAATCTTTATCACAAAAATTTCCAATATAGATATTCTTTTTTCAATCCTTTTTGCATTATAAGTTTCAACATCTTCTAATAAAATACTTTTATGTAATAGTTTATCATTATTAGTCAATCTATTATAAAATTCTATCACTTTATTTTTATCATAAAAAAAATCTATTTTTAATATTGATGCTATGTTTAATAAATCACTATATAGATTTGTCATAAAATACTCATAATACCATATATACTCTCCTCTATCTTTTATTAAAAACATAGAAAAAAGCCATCGTCTAAAAAATGAAACAATATTCTTCTCAAATTGTTTATTTAAATACGGATCTATTGTATTTTTCATAGAAGAAAAGATTCTAACAGGGTTTCTAATTATTGCAAACCAGTATAATTGTATAAACTTTGATAGTTGATCCACTATAATATATTTATAAAATAAGATATCTTGACGTTTAAATACTCCTACAAAAGCGCCTGAATCATATCTATTTTTATAAATATTTAATAAATTTAAAAAAATTTCTCCCTGTGTTTTTGTATCTTTAAATGCTTTTTCTATTTCATTTCTTGTAAATCCCCAATTTTTTAATTTTTCATCCTCTTTAGTCGCGACTAAAATCTTCTGTTTAAGCACATCAATATTTACATATTTCCCTATAAGGACATTATCAATAAGCCATTCACATTCAGGAAAAGCAAAAACATTAGGTAAGGCACCTAGCCTACTTGTAAAAAAAGTAGACCCGGATCTATCCAGATATGATATAAATACTATTTTTTTGATACTTTTACACATAGGGAACCGGTAATTAATAATATCCATATTTTTCAAGACCAATATTATACTTTTTATCTAATTTTTCATTTTCACACTTAAATAAATTAAGTATATTTTGACTATCTG
>CAYQWX010000049.1:0-15115 GCA_964421355.1 uncultured Bacteroidales bacterium | reverse complement strand
AATATGGCAATCTATTCTTTTCTACTCTATTAAGAACGGGTCTTTTATATTGATTTACTATTTTCATTTTTGCTTTTTCTGCTATCTCGGGATAAAGTCCGTATTTGTCATTAGCAACTAAAAAGACATTATAATCTTGTTTAAGAAAACGCTTGCTATTAAGCAGTACTTTAACAATACTTTCAACATAACTTTTTCGAGCCTGTTTCCCTTGCCCTTTAAATAAAGGTCCTATTTCCAGTTCATCTTTTCTGTCAAAACCAAATAATTCGTAAGCATAAGCATGCTGCTCGTGATAATTAATCAAGCCAACATAAGGAGGAGATGAAAAAATACCTGCAATTTTTTGATTAGAAATCATGTTTGCAAAAGTTTTATTTTTTTTCTTCACTTCTGCAATAATATCAATATTTCTACTATCTCCAACTAGTGCTACTTGAAAAGTATTTGTTTTTAATTTTTCAAATTGGTATAGGCGTTTTAATGTATCTTGTGAATACCTTTTCCACCATGAATATAAAGAGTATATGGGTTTGCAAACCTTTCCATGCTTTTTACAATAATATGGAGTAATTATAGGCTCTTTTAATGTTGCTAAGTCAGCATGGGTAGTTGCCCTACATGACCTTACTGTTCTACTCAATATAATGTATAATATTTTTCTTAAATTATCATTTTGTATTTGCTTTATTATATTTGATAGAAAATTTATTTCTTCCCTTACAGGGAATAAAAACCATTTATCAAGAAAAGTTTTATCATTATCCTGTTTTATTTTTATATCATACTTATCAATTATATTCCAATAAATATGAATAAATTCTTCTTCTTTTAATTTCCCATATTCTTTTTCATTTATTAACTTTTCCTTTACTTTAATTTTATAATCAGGTGAAGGGAAATTTTGGTTATTAAATTTTATTAAATTTTCATTAAGTTCTTCTTCAAATTTTAATATTGTACGTTTTTTATTGAATTCATATAATTCGTAGGTAATTTTTTTTATTATTTCATTTAACTCATATAAATTATATTTAGATACTTTTGCTTCACTTATTAATACATTAAAAGCCGAAATATCAATTCCTATTCCATGTAATCCCAATTCATTTGCTTGCACCAATGTTGTTCCGCTTCCCACAAAAGGATCAAGAATTATATCTCCCTTCTTAAAAAATATTTCTTTTTTATATTCATCAGTATGAGAATCTAAAAAATATTCAACTAATTGTGGGATAAATTTCCCTTTATAGGGGTGTAATCTATGAACATGTTTTGTTCTTTCGCTTTCTTTATATTCATTAAAAGATAGATGCCAATTTAAGTCTTTTCCAAGTTTTTCTTTCCATTTTATTTCCTTATCTTTTATTGAATCGTAATATTTTTTAAGTTCTTCTTTATTTATTAATATGGAACCATTGTTATTACAGTTTTTTATTTGTCCATATTTTACTAAATAGGAAATGTTAGATATAGTGATTTTCTTTTTCGTATAATTAGATGCCCAATTACTTGCTTCTTTTAATGTTAGTAAATTATTTTCTTGTTCGGAAAACAAAGAGGTTTGGTGCTTTATATTATTCTTATTGGTCATGTGTGCAATATTGTATTGCAAAGATAGTGAAAACTTATTATTTTTCTCTTTTCACAAAGAATACCATTGTCCACAAACCATATCCATTGTAGATCCCGTATAAGACGAATAGCAATTATTTATATCGCAATGTGCCAATATTCCTAAAAATGCAAATATCAGGCTTTCCTTGAAATTAATTATTTTCTGTGAAGGAATAATGATATTTTCTTCGCCAGCTTTTTGTTTTAACAATTCTATTAAAAATTTGTTTTTAGCACCTCCTCCAGATAATAGTATGGGGCTATCTGTCCTCGTTACAGTTGTTATTTGCATTGCTATATGTTCATATAGGGTGCGTAAAATATCTTCCGGTTTATTTTTATCAAAATATGGCGTGAGCTTAGGTAAAAATATTGTGTCTAACCACTCTTTTGCAAGTGATTTCGGAGGATTTTGTTTGTAATAATCTATATTATTTAGACTATTAAGTAAAGAAGGAATTATTTTGCCACTTTGTGCAATTTTCCCATCTTTGTCCATATCTTGGCCAAAATATTCCCTTGTAATAAGGTTGATTATTATATTAGCCGGACAGATGTCAAAAGCAATTGTTTTTCCTTGTTCATTTTCGTAAGAAATATTGGCAAAACCACCAATGTTTATACGAAAAGTGTAACTGCCAAATAATAATCTGTCGCCTATCGGGACAAGTGGTGCTCCCTGTCCGTCAAAAACAATATTTTTAGTTCTAAAATCAGCAACTACGGGGATTTGTGTTTCTTTTAGAATAAAATAAGGATTTCCTATTTGGAAGTTGAAATTTTTATCTGGTTCGTGAAAAACCGTATGTCCGTGTGAGGCTATAAAATCTATATTATTTATTTTGTGTTCTTTTATAAAATTATTTACTTTTTGACCTATCCATTTGCCGTATTCATTGTGAAAAATTAAAAAATCCTTTGCCGATAATTTATTGCAATTTCCTAATTTTTCCTTTAATTCAGTATTATAAGGCACCGTTTCGGCATTGAATATCTCGAAATGCCAATTATTATCTTTTTCCAAAAAATAGCAGTATGCTATATCCAAGCCGTCTAATGAAGTTCCTGACATTAAGCCTATTACATAAAAACTGTTTTTATCTGTATTTTTCATCTCATTTCATTTTTCTAAGTATTGATATAAAATATGAGTTAAAATTTTCTGTAGGAGATGGAGCATCTTCATTTATTATTTTTCCATAGGGATTTATTAGTACATATCTTGGTATTGCTGCTATTTTCAACTTTTCTATATCAGTTGTTTTTATGAAAAATAACAAATGTATGTATGACAATTTATTTTTCCTGAAATATTTTATCACTTCTTTCTTTTGTTTTAAAGGAAATATAAGATAAGAATCCATTATGTTCTGGTAATGTTCTGCAAAACGGTTGTTTATAGCCAAATGTTCAAGACAAGTAAGGTTTTTTATATCACAGAGTCCTATGTATGCAAATTTTCCTTTGAAATTTTCATATACAAATGTATCTTGTGTTTGGGTATAATATTTTAATAATTTGAAAGTATCTTTAAATGAAAAAAATGTTTCTTTTATTTTCCGTTTTATGTTGATTGCTATTGTTTTGTGTTCGGGGATATTTGTCAAAAGTTTTATAGAATCCAAGGTTATAAAAAGTTGTGGTAATGGTAGTTTTTCAAAAGCACCTACCGTGCTGGAAAAAGCACCATCGTAAAGTCCTTTTAGCATTACCATTTCCATAAGCGTATCATCTCCTGCCAGTTCGTATCTTTTTGATAAACTTTGTTTTATAAGATAGGGACTTTTGCCTCTTGTGATTGCATAGTAAGAATCTTTTCCTTTGGGAGTGAGTGCATACAAATTAAAAAAGTATTTATACATTTGATTAAAAAGGTTCATGTAAGCAGGATTGTAATATTGTGGCATTTGGTGTCTGTAATAGTCCCAAGTAATTTTTCTTATATCTCGTTTTTTGGTAACAAACTCTATTTCTGCAAGTTTATAAGTAATAAATTTTTGAAAAAAAGGTATTTTAATAGAAGAATATTTTTTTTTCAAATAAGTTAAAAATGTATCTACTCTACTATTGTATCCTTGTCTATAAAGCGTGTAAAAATATTTTGAAATATAATCGTTGTATTCCTGCAAAAAAGATATTATAGCCAAATTTAATGTGTCGTGTGTTAAAGAATCGAAGCCTGCCCATATTTCAACAGGTTCAAAATAAGGATTTATACTATCTGCAATAGTTTGTGACTGGTATGTGGGAAATATTAGTGTGTAATTTTTATTGGGACGTGCAAAAAATTTTACTTTGTATTTTCCATAAGGAAAATATATTAACCGCGTATGTGTAAAATTAAAAGTAAAACTTGCAGTAGAGTTTTTAATATTAGATGTAGCCAAAAGTGTATCTGTGTAAGTAATGAGGTCTTGGTAGGTATGTGCAGATAGTGTTTTATTTTTGTAATTATCTGGTAATAAGCATTTTACTTGTGTTTGAGCGAAAAGGCTATATGCCAATATCCCAAATAAGTAAAATAGTATGATAAATAGTTTTTTATTCATTGAAATCAATGTCTATTTTGTATGGCAAAAAACTACTTGCATCACCGCCATGTCTGATAATGTCTCTTACAATAGAAGATGTGATAGGCGTGTGTTCAGGTAGTGTAAGTAAAAATACCGATTCTAATTCTGGAGCCAGCATTTTGTTGGTTTGCGATATGGCACGTTCGTATTCAAAGTCGGAAGATGTTCTAATTCCTCTCAATAAATATCTTGCCCCTATTTTTCTTGCAAATTCAATAGTCAATCCTTCGTATGAATGCACTTCTATTCTATCTGATACATCAGCAAAAGTTTGTCGTATCCATTGTATTCTGTTTTCTACAGGAAAAAAGTTTTTTTTATTTGAATTATATCCAATTCCTATAATTATTTTGTCAAACAGTAGTAAGCCTCTTCTTACAATAGATTCATGACCAACTGTAAAAGGGTCGAATGTGCCTGCAAACAATGCAATTTTTTTATTTTCCATTGGTTATAAATTGTTTTCTTTTGCTTGATTCCACAGTTTATCCATTTCTTCAATGGTCATTTCATTAAGGTTTTGTCCATTTTGTTTTGCTCTTTTTTCTATAAAAGTAAATCTATTTATAAATTTTTGATTTGCTTTTTCTAACGCATTTTCGGGATCTATATTATATAAACGTGCAGCATTTACTATTGCAAAGAGTAAATCTCCCAGTTCATTTTCCAATTTTTCTTTGTTGTCGGTGTTTAGTTCTTTTTTTGTTTCTGCCAGTTCTTCATCTACTTTTTGCCACACTTCTTCTTTTTTCTCCCAATCAAAGCCAATTCCTGACGCCTTTTCTTGTAGTCTTAATGCTTTTACCATTGCAGGCAATGAACGAGGAACTCCTGATAATACGGATTTTTTCCCTTTTTCTTTCAATTTTATAGTTTCCCAATTTTTTAGCACTTCTTCAGCAGTATTGGCTACTGTATCTCCAAATACATGGGGATGACGGGCAATTAATTTTTGTGAAATAAAGTTTATAACATCATTTAAGGTAAATTGTTTATCTTCTTCTGCCAATATGCTATAAAAAATTATATGAAGAAACACATCTCCCAATTCTTCTTTTATGCCTTCGTAATTTTTTTGTGTAATGGCTTCTACAAGTTCGTAAGTTTCTTCTATTGTAAGTTTTCGCAGGCTGTAAAATGTTTGTTTCTTGTCCCACGGACATTCTTTTCTTAACCTTTTTACTATGTTTACAAATTCTATAAAATTGTCTTGGAGTAGGTTATTGCTATCAGTGTTCATATAAGTTTGTTTGTGGATAAGGTGCAAAGTTAAAGAAGATTTTTTGAATGACGCGAACCTTAAATTAATGGTATTTAATAAAATTCTACTTTTACTACGGTATTTTCATACAACGAATAGACTTGGGTAATATTTCCGCGATATAATCCAACTTCCAGAAGATCAAATTCATTAAAACACACATACGGTTCCCCTTCTTTTTTAGTTAAATATATATTCTCGTCTATTTTGTCAAATTCCAAATTATTGGCATTAAAAATTATTTTAAAAGAAGAAAACTTTTTAAGTTTTTCTTCAAAATCTTCTTTTTTTAGGTTGAATACCAATGCATTGGTGTTTTCTTTTACAAATAACACTTTTGCATTGAATCCTGTAGTGCGAATTTGGGGATTGGATAAATATTTTTCTTTATAATAATCGGTTTCTTCAAAAAAATTAGACAGTTTGCCTTTTAGAACAGTTATTACCGATAAAAAGTTAAGTTGCCATATTTTTTCCAAGTCTTCAAGATGCTCTTTTTTTAGACGAAATACCTTAAAATCCACAGGATTACGAAGTTTTCTTAATATTGAAGTTACACCATTGTCAGAAGTAAATATGTGATATCCATCAGCTTTTATATACAGAAATCCATTAGTAAGCATAAGATTATTCATACACAATAGGATAGAGTTTTTATTTAGATTATTCATTAAATAGTTAATTGTCAATGCTTGTTGAGAAATATTATTTATTTTGTTATAGTGCAATATTTTTGTATTGAAATTAAATTCTGCCAGTTTGGCTTCCAGCATAAAAAGTTCATTTTTATTACAATAATTATCTGTTATATAGGCAATTACTTGCATAATGGTATAGGAGATATTACTTGCAAAAGTAAAAAATAATATTGTTTGTTTTTAAAATGGTTTATTATTCGCTGTTTTTTATTTTTTGTATTTCTTTTACTTCCGATATTACTTTGCCATTTCTAAAATAAATATTTAAATTTTGTCCCACAGTTATCTGATTAATGTCTGTTATTGCTTTTCCCTCTTGATTAACTAGCAAATGGTAGCCACGCTTAAAAAGTTTTTCGGGGCGTAATAATTCAAGTTTTTGCTTATAATAGTCAAGTTTTTGTTCCTGTTTTGTGAAAAAATTTTTTAAACTGTTTTGTAATCGGGTATTATTAAAATTAAGTATGCCGTTTTGATTGTTGAAATATAACTGTATAGAATCATTTATTTTATTGCTAAATAATTTAATTTCAAAGTCTTTGTTTGATATATAACTATTTATTACACCTTCTAACTTTTTACCTAACAATATCAGTTTCTGTTGTTTATGAGTTATAAAGCTTTTTGAAGCATGAATACTTAAAGCATAAGATAAGTTCTGGAGTCTCGTTTCTTCGTCTAATAGAAAATTTTCTGCCCAATTTATTATTGTAGCAACTTTTTCTTCCATACTGTTTTCAAATTCTCTATTGTGATTAAGTATTTCGTCAGCAACATCAGTAGGTGTTTTTAATGCATAGTTAGCAACCATATCTACAACTGATAAATCTCTGGTATGCCCGATTCCCGTAATTACAGGTATCGGAAACTGTGCTACATTTGCCGCTACTTCATAATTGTCAAACACATTCAAATCAAGCTTAGAGCCTCCTCCTCTTATTATAACAACTATATCAAAATTGTCTATTTCCACATATATTTTGTCCAGGGCATTTATCAAACTTGTAGCCGCCTGTTCTCCTTGCATTAGTGATGGAAAAAGTTTAGTTTTAAACTTGTATTTATAAGGGTTGTTGTTTAATATGGATAAGAAATCTTCATATCCTGCGGCTTCTTTTGACGAAATAATTGCTATACGTTGAATAACAACGGGAAGATATAATTCTTTGTTTAATTCAAATATACCTTCTTCTTTGAGGCGGGCAATGGCCTCTTCTCTTTGGCGAGCTAAATCTCCAAGTGTATAAGTAGGGTCTATATCTAATATGTTTAGTGAAAAACCATATAGTTCATGAAATCTTACTTCTGCCCTGAATAAAATTTTTATTCCTCTTTCCAGCAACATACCGGTTTTTTCTTCAAAATATGATTTTAATAAAGGATAACGGCTGTTCCAAATAGTCCCTCTGGCTTTGGCTACTATCCTTTTTCCTTGTTTTTCAGCGAGTTCCAGATAACAATGTCCATTTTGTGCTACTTTTAACTCGCTTATCTCTGCCATAATCCACAAAGGAGATGTGAAAATTTCTTCTTCTAATATCCCTTTGATTATTATGTTTAGTTGATATAGAGATATTATTTTATCACTATTGTTCATTACTACAATTTTATTACTTTGTCATAAAACACTTTGTTGTCAGCAATTATTTTAACGGTATATATTCCTTTGGGAAGTAAATGTAAATCATTTATAATTACTGTCTTAGAATGAGAAGCTGATGATAAATCCAAAGCAAACACCAAATTGCCGGTTAGTCCGTAAAACAACAAGTAAGTTTTACTATGTGGCACAAAAAAACTGATGTTCATTTTGTCTTTTATGGGATTTGGATAAATAAATACTCCTTTTTCTTTAGTTTGCACGCCTGATAATTCCTGTAGTTCCAAAAGGTAATTATATGCTTGTTCAAAGTCAGGTATTCCATAACCCAAAAGGCTATCGGGAGAAAAATACTGTGAAGCACTTTTCTTTACCGCTTCCACTATAGTTGCATTATCCATGTCGGGAAATGCTTGCCACAAACAAGCTACTGCTCCACACATAATAGGAGACGAGAATGATGTGCCCGATACAAAACTTACAGAATCACCGTCATAACATGCAGCTGCTGGGTAACCCTGTGCCACTACATCTGGTTTTATTCTTCCATCTGGAGTAGGTCCTGTGGAACTAAAAGGTGCATATTCTCCATAATTATCTACCGCTCCTACGGTAAGAGCTTTTGTAGCATCACCGGGTGTGGAAATATAATGCCACGGCTTGTTACCCGAGTTTCCTGCACTTACTACAACAATCATTCCTTTATCAAAAGCAATGTTTGCACCTTTTGCCGCAGGAGTTTTGTTTCCCGTAAGGTCATTATAGTTGTGATTTTGTGTGCTGTCATCAAAGGTAGTATAACCCAATGAGCTGTTTATTAAGTCTGCTCCTGCACTATCTGCAAATTCCGCAGCACATACCCAATTGTATTCCTCCACAATATTTTCTGCGTTGGCATCTTCACTTATCAACAAGATATAACTTGCATGAGGAGCTGTTCCCACTACTTCACCATATTTGATTGCTCCCATTACCGATAATACCCCTGTTCCATGCGAACTCCTTTCATATACAAAAGTATCACCCTCTACAAAGTCATGAGTGGCTATAATTCTATTATCTGCTCTTAGACTATCAAAAAACGAAAACTCGTTTACTTTCTTAAATCCTGCATCAAGTATTGCTATTATTTTTCCTTCACCTTTATAGCCTTGTTCATGCAAAAAATCAACTTTTAGCATTGCTTCTTGACTATATGCATAACCATAATCTGTTTTCACACTCGTTTTGTATATAGATGCTCCAATACTGTTTGTATCCAAATGATAATAAATCCGTTTAATTTCAGAAACAAAACTAATATTTTGAATGCTGTCTATTACTGAGGTGTCCGTTACATCTACTATACAGCCATTTAGCCATTTAGATTTATTTCTGATGGCAATATTAAAATGATGTGCTATACTATCTAAATATGCTTTGCATACAGGCAAATCCAATGAGTCTATCGGTATGTTATAGTGCTGTCGTCTATCTATTGCCCTTTGAGATAAATATGCTTCAGGATGGGATAAACTGTATTGTGTGCAAGCCTTATCTTTGAAACCTATCCAATATTTATATGAAACCGATTGTGCTATTGCACCATAAGATAGTATATAATATAATAATGTAATAATGAAAAAATGTTTCTTCATAATTTTAACCTTTTACAATAAATCCTTTTTCTTTTAATAATTCCCTTATTTGTTTCAGCTTATCTCCCTGTATTTCAATCGTATTTTCTATTATTGTACCTCCTGTTGCCAATGTTTTTTTCAAATCTACCATAAGAGTTTTCTGCTTTTCCGCACTAATATAACCTTCTATTATTGTTACCGTTTTTCCTCCTCTTCCTTTTTTTTCCAATCTTATTTTTAATATTGTTTTGTTTGTAGGCTTTTCCGTTTCATTTTGCATTTTATTGAGTTGTATCATTTTTTCCGCCCATTGATTCATTACTTCTTTGTTGGTAGAATATACAAGACCGCCTTCTTGTGTTTCAAGTCGTTTTTTATTCTTATTTTTACCCATTATTATTTGATTTTATGCAATTGATTTTTAGTCTTATATTGCTTATTTACCTTATACAACAGATATTGTTTATCTTGGTTATTGCAAAGATAAAACAAAAAAGAAAAGAAAATGGTCAATCAATTTTTATTTCCATAATAATACCTATAAAAAACGAGGCTACAAATCTTGAAACATTGTTAAACAGTTTTGAAACACAGTCATACCCAACCACACTATTTGAACTTATCTTGGTAAATGATAGTTCTACTGATAAATCTTTAGAACTAATACATAAGCATAAGAATATAAGCAAATTAAACATAAATACATTAAGTTTAACTTCAAATGAAAAGGGTAAAAAGATAGCAATATTAAAAGGTGCTAAGGTGGCAAAAAGTGAATGGATAATTACAACGGATGCCGACACTTTGAGAAATAAAGATTTTATTGCAAGTAGTGTTGATTTTTTGACTTCCCATAAGAATATGGTATTGTGTTTTGGAAATGTAATAATGAGTACAGATAAAAGCTTTTTACAAAATTTTCAACATATAGAATATAGCGTGTTGCAAGCTGTAAGTATTGCTTCCTCTTTATTTGGTACAAGTGTATTGGGTAGTGCTGCGAATATGTGTGTAAAAAAAGATATTTTACTACAAAGTAACTTGAAAACGAAATATTGCTCCGGAGACGATGTGTTTTTGTTGCAGTGGATAAAGAAAACATATGGGGCAAAAAGCGTTGGGTGGAATTTCCAAAAGGAAAGTGCTGTAGAAACATATCCTAAAAATACTTGGAAAGATTTTTGGAGGCAAAGAATACGTTGGGTGGGAAAAACTACAGGATATAGTGATTTTGTAACTATTTTGGTCTCCGTTATTGCTTATTTAACCAATTTATCTTTGTTAGCATTCCCCTTCTTTGCTACAAAAACAATGTGGATACTTATATTTTCAAAACCAATAAGCGATATTCTGCTTTATTCTGTTTATAAATACCGCTTTTTAAATAAAGAATTTAAGATAAGTTTTTTACATATTATTTTCACAGCAATTATTTACCCTATATATTTAACTCTTCTTGTGCCTACCTCCATATGGTTTGCGAAAAAACAACCATGGTAAATATTTCGTTCTGATAGAAAAGATTAAATCTTTAACATCTACTAAGAGATAAAGCCATGTGGTAAAATCTTTTGGAAAATATTTCCAATAAGTAAATTTTAGTTTAAGTTTATTACTATTTTGAATTATGGCTTTTCTGTATGAAATGGAATGTGTTCCAAAACGATACATTGTAAGTTTTTCGGGAATAATATAAACTTTATACTTCCTAAGCAATCTCAACCAAAGTTCATAATCTTCTATATGTAGCCATTTGTAGGAATATTTTTCTTCTTTTATAATTTCCATTCTTATCACAATACTGGAGTGTACAATAAAGTTGTATTTCAATATGTTTTTTCTTATTTCGTCATAAGTTATATATTTTGCCTGATGTGGATTCTTATTTTCTTGCTCAAATATTAATATTTTTGTCCAAGTGCCTACCATTACATATTCCTTGTGTTGTTCCAAAAATTCTACCTGTTTTTTTAATTTATCAGGGCTCCACTCATCATCGCAATCTATGCGGGCTACATATTTCCCATTACAAAGATCTATTCCACGGTTTAAGGAATATATAAGACCTTTGTTTGTATTATTCCTATAAATTTTTATTTTGTTAATATGCTTACTTTGAAATGAGGATAAAATATTTTGTGTTTCAATATCTGAACCGTCATCAATTATTATAAGTTCCCAATCGGAAAAACTTTGTTTAACAACTGAATCTAATGCTTTTGTAAGAAAATATTGACAGTTATAAACAGGTAAAATAATTGAAACAATAGGTTGTTGCATTAAAATCAGTCTTTATTTATAATTTTAATATAAGCAAAACTTCCCGGTATTATTCCTACGGTAATCTTTTTTATCATTCTTCCGTTAGGGTGAAAAATAGAAACCTCTCCCCTGCTCACATAATCTTTTGCATCAGCAACATAAATATTTCCTTCAATATCGGTTCCTATACCATAAGGTGTAACAAGATTATCTTGAGCTATTAATGTTTCTATTGATTTGGAAGACACGTCTATTTGTTGTATTCCATTGTAAATTAGGTATATATAATCTTTTTGTGGAGACATACACATTTTTGTAGCATAGCTCATAGTTCCACTTTGAGCAACAAAAGGATGCGAAAAAACAATTTCTTTTGTTGTTATGTCTATTTGTTGCAAAGTATATTCTGACGATTGATAATCTCCAGCATATACCCATAATAAATTATTTTTATCTAAGTCCAAAGACATTGGAGCATCTGCAACATTTATACTATCTACTAAATCATTTAATACTGTATTGATTATATAAACTTTATTTGTAGTAACTCCTGCCACATACAAATAATTTTCATATACAGTCATTTCTTCTGTCCAAGAGGGAATATTTATTTTTTTTATTATTGAATTGTTTCCTTCAGATTTGAGATTTATAACATATACACAATTTTCATATAAATCGGAAACATAACCTTTGTTTCCAACAACATTAATGTAACGTGGAGAATTGAATCCCGTATATGTTTTTACTGTTTTGAATGTTTTCAAATCTATTTTTTCTATTTTTCCGGAATTATTTATTACCAAATAGGCAACATTACTATCTACTGTAATAGATTGTAACACATCTCCAAGAGGATGGTTATTTGCAGATTTGTAAACTTCATTATATATTTTTTTATTTTTTGTATCATAAAAGGAAAGAGAAGCATTTCCCCAATTAAAATTACCTTCGTTACCAATGAGTAGCCCTTCTTTTGTTTTAGGAGGTTGAGGGACAGGTTCTATTTCTTTTTTTCTTTTACATGACAGAAAAAAAAGTATGAAAATGAGTAATATAGAAGTGTAAACAATTTTACTGTTAGGCATAAGCTTTTTCTTTGATATTTTTAATAAAAGTAATAGTTCCTTCTATTGTTACCCATATAGCAATCAGTAATATTGCTAAATTAACTGCTATTAATAAACTATTTCCTTGTTTTATGAAGTTAATTTCATTCAAACTTGTTGCCCATATAGTAACTACTGTCATAAACACAGCAGGTAATCCGGACCACAACCACTTATTTCCACCTTTTTTCTGTAAATATAATGTTATGATTATCAAAGCTAGTGCTGCAAGAGTTTGATTGATTGCTCCAAACATTGGCCATAATATCATTGCCCCTTTACCATCTGCACCATTAGCAAAAGCAAGTAATGCTGCGGTAATAACTGCGATTCCGGTAGTAACATACATATTTTTAACCCATTTGGTATTTAATGGTTCAAACAATTCTGCTAACACATAACGCTGAATACGAGTTGCTGTATCCAAAGTGGTTCCTGCAAAAGAAGCCACAAATACCCCCATTATAACTATTGCTATACTAAATGGGATACCGTAAGTTCCAAGCATATTTGAAGAGCCGTCAATAAAAGCAGCTAACTTATTTTGTAAGCCACCTGCCGAAGCCCAAGAAGCATAATGAGTAGTCCATGCTTGCAAACCAACCAAATGATGTCCTTGTGCATCAGTATATCCAAGCCCTATTCCTGCAGCTACAGAAAAAATTACCAATACTGCTAACACACTTTCCATAATCATAGAACCTGCTCCCACAAATACAGCATCACTTTCTTTACTTACTTGTTTAGAGGATGTGCCTGATGATACCAATGAATGGAATCCAGAAATAGCTCCACATGCAATTGTAATAAATAAAAATGGTATAAGCGGTGGTGCTCCTTGTGGATGTAGATTTATAGCAGGTGCTACCATTGTAAAATTAGGATTAAAAGATGCTACAATTACTCCTAACGCTATCAACCCAAGAGCAATAAACAATTGATAAGCATTGATATAATCACGAGGTTGCAGCAACAATGTAACAGGCAAAACAGATGCTATAAAAGCATATATAAGTAATATTATTGTCCATAAACCTGTAACTGGCATAGAAGTAAATTCCGACAATTTAATGGGAAAATAACTACCTAACACTACTGTTACATACATAAGGGCAACTGCAACAATAGTCCATATAAGCATATTTTTCTTTTTTTTGTAAATCATATACCCAAGCCACATGGCAATAGGTATTTGTAACCATACAGGTCCTACAGATGTAGGATAAAATTCAAAAATACTTCCTATTACAATTCCGAATACTGCAATAGTTATCCACAATTCAATAAATACTATGAGAAAAAATAAAAATTTAGTTCGTTTATTTATATATTTTGCCGTATATTCAGATATTGACTTTCCTTGATTTCTCATAGATATGATGAGAGAACCAAAGTCGTGAATAGCTCCCATAAGGACGCTTCCAAGAAATGCCCAAAGAATAGCAGGAACCCAGCCCCAAATAATAGCAATTGCGGGACCTACAATAGGACCCGTTCCAGCAATAGATGTGTAGTGGTGTCCAAAAATTATCATTTTTTTTGTGGGAACAAAATCTTTCCCATCTTCAAACTCTTTTGAAGGGACAGGATTTTTGTCATTGACATTAAATATTTTGGGTCCTATAAATTTTTGGTAAAAACGATACATTATTATGTATCCTACAGCTAAAATTACCATTAGTAATATAGGTTTCATTTTTTATCGTTTTTTTATGTTATTGAGAAAAGAAGAATTCCGTTAATTCCGTAATATCATCTGCTGTCAAATCAATTTCAAAATCAAAGAATTTATCGACAACAGCATTAAGTTCGTCAAGGTCTATATAACCGTCTTTATTAGTATCAACAAATTTAAATTTGTTTGGTATTTCAGTATAATGACGACGTGTAATTGTAATGCCACACATACTTGGATAATAGAGACATATTTCATCTTCTGTTATTGCATCATTAGAATCTGACAATGCAATAATATCTTTTTCTGTCAAAGCCACACCTTTTGGATTAACAATTGCCGTATCTACCGAGTGAACTTCGTCATCTCTGTAATTTGGTATGCCGTCTTTATCGTCATCTTCAGGACAACCTTTTTGATCTACTTTTACGCCAGCTGGTGTTTCCGGACATTCGTCCCATAGATCTATTACGCCATCTCCATCGGAGTCCATCTTGTCTATTTTTGAAAAATCTACTTCGGCATAAGCGTCTTGTCCTACATCTACTACTTTTTTAGAAGAGAATATATCAAACTTAACAGCAATGTAACTATTTAAAATCCTATCTCCTTTACTATCTCCTTTTCTTTCTCCTTTGCCTGCACTTGATACATTATCAATAAGGTCACTAAATAAAAAATGATATGTTGCTCCAAATTCT
>CAYQWX010000048.1:0-15514 GCA_964421355.1 uncultured Bacteroidales bacterium | reverse complement strand
GAGCATCAGCTTCCCAAGCTGAGGGTCGCGGGTTCGAGTCCCGTTTACCGCTCTTCTTTTTTGTTTAGAAACAAACTTCCAATAATAACAGGTAATCCTATATTTATTAACCATAGGATACTTATTACTATTATAGATGCTTTTTCATTTATTCCCACCATAGGAAATATTATAGAGGCTAAGCTTCCTCTAATACCAAGTTCTGCCCAAAAAAATGAAGGAATAAACAATGTGATAAAATAAATTAAAGATAATCCGTTAAATGTTTGTGTAAAAGTTGTGTGTATGCCTGTTGCAAGAAACAATAAATAAGCTTGGACAATAAAAATAATATACCGAAAAATTGCTAAAAGTATTATTGCTACTAAATTTTGATAGTGGAAATTTTTACTGATATTATTGGTTATCTGTATAAAATACTTTTTTTTGATTTTTAATATCAAGATTATGGTAAAAAATATTATTAGGGTGGAAATTGCTATGATGTAGTATGGAATATTTATTGTCTTGGCAAGCCAAAAATATGAAATTATTCCTGCAATAAATGTAATAGATGTTTGCAGAAAAGATGATAATAGGGAGGTTATGAATAGTTGGTTTTTTTTGTTTTTATCTGTTGTTATCCATGTGCGACCGTAATAATCACCAACTCTATTTGGCGTTGGTATAGATGCAATAAGACCATATATTACAGATTTGTAGGCTTTGTGAAATATTAGTTTACAGCAAGTTATTTTGGTTAATGCTTGCCATTTTATTATTTCTAAATACCAATTTAGAGGCATAAGCAATAATGCCGTTATGCTATACCAATTTATTAAACTTTTTATATTATTAAAATTAAAAGAAGAAATTTTATAGAAAAGGAACCCGTATGCGGCTACAAAAAATATTATCTTTATCCACTTATGTTTCACTTGTTACAATAATCTTTGACAATATCATATATTAGAGGGTACATATTATTTTTTAAAGATAAAGCCGTTTTACAATCTACCCATACTGCTTCCGAGATGCCTTCTTCTTGTTGAGGAAATAATTTTATATCTGTTGATAACATCTTATACCAAAAAGTTTTTTTTATTGTCCATTGTCCATAAGTATCATAAATATGTAAAGTTGTTGTTATCAGCTCTTTTATTTCCAAATTATTTATACCGCATTCTTCTTTCACTTCTCTAATTGCAGTTTTTTCTATTGGTTCGTTAGGTTCTACTTTGCCTTTTGGTAAATCCCAAATGTTGTTTCTTTTAATCAACAATAGTTTATTTGTATCATTGCTATTTACAACAAGTCCTCCTGCTGCATTTATTTTAACAAAAAAATCTGTAAATTTTTCAAATGTTTGATTTTCATTATTACAGGGAATACAAAAAGTACTATTTTTTATTTTTTTTATTCTTTCTAATTCTTCTCTTATATTGGATATGTCAAAATAATTTGGACAATTTACATTTGTTTCGGAAATAATAATTTTATTTGTATAGAAAAAAATTGAGTACATTTGTTATTATGAAAAAATTACACGCTACAAATTTAGCACAATATTTATTAAAAATAAAAGCTGTACAGCTTAATCCTAAAGAACCTTTTACTTGGGCATCGGGTATTAAATCACCAATTTACAATGACAATAGGAAACTTTTATCAGATTTTATTGTTCGCGAATTGATAGTAGATGAATTAGTAAAATCATTAAAAATAAATTTTGAAAATGTGGAATATATTGCAGGAGTGGCAACGGGAGGAATCGCGTGGGGAGTGCTTATTGCCGAGAGTTTGGGATTACCTTTTGTGTATGTGCGTTCGCAGGCAAAATCGCATGGATTAAAAAAACAAATAGAGGGAATATTACCTTCTTATAAAACAAGAGTAGTGGTTGTGGAAGATTTAGTATCAACAGGTAAAAGTAGTTTATCTGTTGTAGATGTATTACGGGAACATGGTGCTGATGTGTTAGGGATTTTATCGTTGTTTAGTTATGATTTGTCTGTTGCTCAAAAAAGATTTGAAGAAAAAAACTGTAAATTGATTTCTCTTTCCACATTTCCAGAGTTATTGGAAGAAGCATTAAAGAGAAAATATATAAACGAAGAAGAATATAACATTCTTAAAGAGTGGCATAAAAATCCAGAGAATTGGTATTCACAATATTTTGAAAAATAAAAGAATAGTATGGCAGAATTAAGAATAGAATCGAAAAAAGCAAAGGTTAATAAAAGTGCAGATGCAATTTTCAAATTTTTGACCAATATGAATAATTTTGAAGGGTTGTTCAATGACAGTAGGATAAAAAATTGGAAATCTACTGATGAATATTGTACTTTTGAAGTAGAAGGGGCAGGCAGTATTGGGTTTATAATAGATAAAAAAGATTACCCTTATGCGATTGTATATAAAAACTATGGGAATGTGCCGTTTGATTACATATTGGAGATAAATATTTCGGATATTGATGCGGATAATTCGGAAGTTTTTGTTATCTTTACAGCTGAGGTTAATCCAATGTTTAAGATGATGCTGAAAAATCCTCTTACAAATTTGTTAAATTCATTAATGACACGTCTGGAAGAAGTGAAAATATAAAGTATTATGAAAGGAGTAGTTATAATTGTAGCCGTACTTATTTCGGCAGCAAATTTGAAGACTTGTAACAAACAACAATCTAAAGAAAAATCTGCAAAAGTGACAGAAAAGCAAATATTATTTGACGAAAGTATGGATATTGCACCACAAGCCGATACTTCAATTAAATTTACGGAAGTAAAAATTAAAGGTGATAAAATGGAAGTGAAGATAAAGTATTTGGGTTGTGAAAATGACGATTTTGATTTAATTTTCAATAAAATGTGGTTAAAAAGTTTTCCTCCTAAAGCAAATTTATTTTTAGTCAGAAAAAATGGACAATGTAAAAATAAAGCGATTCATACAAAATCTTATATTTATAATCTAACAAATATGAGAAATAATTCTTCAGGAGAAGTTTATATAAAAGTAATGAATTATACAGAATATTTTAAATATTCATATAAAAAATGATGAAGCGTTTTTCTTTTTGGTTTGTATTATCAATTATAACTTTGTTTTCTTATTCCCAGCAAAAAAAACCGGAATACATAAAAAAGCTTGAGAACTCTGCGATTAAGCATTTCCAAATGGGAGATTATTTAATTGCTATGCATAATTATTATAAATTATACCAAGAAGATAGCACAAATTTATATTACATGTCCCAACTTGCTTATTCTTATATCAATGCAGAAAGAAATATAGAAAAAGCAATACAATTGTTAAAATCTTATGTGAAAAGAGGAGGAATAAAAAATAATGATTATTATTACCATCTCGGTAAAGCTTATATGTTTGATTTAAAAATAGAAAAGGCTACAGAAACATTATCACAATATAGCTTTAAGCCTACCGGAGATAACAAGAAAGATGATAAAGAACGAATAAGAGCCAATGAAGTTAAAAGACTATTAGAAATGTGTTATGATGCAAACTATTTATTAAGTAGTCCTTTGCCAGTAAAGTTTGAAAATCTTGGACCTAATGTAAACTCTTCTCATGATGATTATTTACCTTTCATTATAGATGGAAACAAACTGTTATTTACAAGCAATAAATATTATGATGATTTCTATGAAGTTTATACACAAAATATATATTATTCAGAATTAAAAGATGGGCAATGGACTTTTGCAAAACCAATGAAAAAGCTTAATACAGAGGATAATGAAGAACTTAATTCTATTACTTCAGATGGAAAAATAATGTTTATAAGGAATAACTTTTATGAAGATTATAGTTCAATACTTGTTGCTATACGCAAGGGAAAGACTTTTAAGTATCCTGAAAACAATCATATTCAAGAAGTATTGTTAGATAAGGTTTATTATATGGGAGCAAGTTATGATGTTAAATCTAAAACAATATATACTGCTTATGCTAATAAATACAATGGCAATTATGATATTTACAAAATATCGGAACTTCCTAATGGCACATGGGGGAACCCTGAGAAATTACCACCAGAAATAAATACTCCTTATCAAGAAGCATATCCGGTGATATCTGCATCGGGAGATACTCTTTATTTTGCCTCCAAAGGACATAATTCTATGGGGGGGTATGATATATTTTATAGTGTGTATAAAAATGGAAAATGGAGTCAGGCGGTAAATTTGGGATACCCTATAAATTCTACCTTTGACGATTATTCCATAATATATACTAATAATGGCAAATATGCTTATGTTTCTGCCAATCGTAAAGGTGGATATGGAGGAAAAGATATATATAAAATCTCATTTCAAAACAAGGATGTGCCACTTATTCTTATACAAGGGTTATTGTCTATTAAAACAAAAAATGGTGCTATAAAAAGCTTTGACAACCATCCTGATGATTTTTATATACTTGTGAAAAATGAAGATGGAGATATTGTGGCTAAATATCTTATGCAAAAAAATAAAAATAAATTTATTGCAATATTGCCACCTGGAAAATATTATTTTGTATTTTCTTATGATGGGTTTAAAGATAAAAAAGTAAGAATTATTGTTGATGAGACTAAAAAAATGCTACAAAAAGAAATAACTTTGGAAAAATTATGATAAAACAGAAGTTTACATATTTACTATTATTTATAGTTTTGATTACGCAAATTAATATTGCATATTCCCAGTCAAAACAAAAGATAATAGATGCCGAGTATAATTTTAAAAACAAAAATTACGAAATAGCTTTAGACCAATATCTCAAAATATATAAAAGGGTAAAAAACAATCCTGTATATAATTATCGTATAGGATATTGTTATATGTTTGTAAATAGAGATAGGAGTAAAGCAATTCCTTTTTTGGAATATGTTGATACTATTCCAGATGTTCCAGTAAATTCTCATCTTTTGCTTGGTATTGCATATTTTTATGCCAAAAAATTCGATAAGTCGAAACAGAAAATAAATGAAGTTATAAAAAAATATAAAGATAAACTTACACCAGATGAGATAGACTATGCTAAAAAACATATAATGTGGGCACAAACCGCAAAAGAACTAATGAAACATCCTCTTAATGTTTCTTTTTATAACATAGGTTCTACGGTTAATACAAAACGTGATGAAATTCTGCCTAAAGTGGCATCGGATGGTACATATATGGCATATACTACTGATAAAAAATATAATTCTGATTTTCAAATACTTATTTATAATGTGTATTTTACTTATCCTAAGCCTTCTGATTATTCCTATTGGAGTAAAGGGAAATCAGCAGGAAGTGCTATAAATACAGATGAAAACGAATTTTTAGTAAATATCTCAAAGGATAATGAAAAATTATTAGTTTTTGTCGACCATATTGGTGAACCTGGAGATATTGTTTTTGTTAATAAGAAAGGTAAAAGATACAAAGAGTTGGAAAAATTAGGGAAAGTGATAAATACAAAATACAATGAATGGGGAGCGGATTTATCTATAAACGAAGATACTTTATTTTTTGCCAGTGATAGACCAGGGGGATATGGCGGCTATGATATTTATATGTCAAGAAAGTTGCCTGATGGTTCATGGGGATTGCCAATAAATCTTGGTCCTCAAATAAATACAAAAGATAATGAAGCTTTACCTACTATATCTTATGTCCGTGGATTTGAGATGTATTTTGCCAGTGATAGACCTCAAAGTATGGGAGGTTATGATATCTTTTATACATTTTATAAAGGTGGTAAATTTGTGAAACCTAAAAATTTTGGTTATCCCATAAATGATTTATATGATAATCTTACTATTTCTTTTGCAGGAAACCCTAGGTACGCCTATGTGTCTCGTGTAGCTAAAGATGGATATGGTGATATGGATATTTATAAAGTAATTTTTAATGACCGTCCAACTCCAATTACTATCCTTACAGGTAAATTATTAGAAGGTAATTATTATCAGAATAAACCTGTGTCAAATCCCGAAGATATAGAAATAAGTGTAACCAATCTAAAGACAAAGGAAGAATTATCTTCTCAATTTAGAGTCAGTAAAACAACAGAAAGATATACAATTACCTTAAAACCAGGCACTTATAAAATAGGAATTTCAAGTCCAAAACATGAACCATATTCTAAAACAATTACAATTTATGATGAACCAGTACCTTCGTATATTCATAAAGAAGATATAATCTTAACTCCAAAAGTAGAAAAGAAAACAAAAAAATATTAAATAATGAATTTACAACTTAACAAACCCTTAGTAGTATTGGACCTTGAAGCAACAGGGGTTAATCCTGCAAAAGATAGAATAGTCCAAATTGCAATGTTAAAAATATTGCCTGATGGGAAACAAATAGAATATAATAAATTGGTAAATCCTGAAATGGATATACCTGAATATGTTTCTCACATACATGGGATAACCAATGAAATGGTAAAAGATAAACCAACTTTTAAGGACATAGCAAACGAAGTAATTAATTTTTTAAAAGATTGTGATATTGCGGGATACAATTCTGTAAAATATGATATTCCAATGCTTGCTGAAGAACTAATGCGTGCAGGAGTAGATTTCGATTTTTCAAAAGTAAAATTTGTTGATGTTCAGACTATCTATCATAAAAAAGAACCTCGTACACTTTCTGCCGCTTACAAGTTTTATTGCGACAAAGATTTGGAAGGAGCCCACAATGCAATGAATGATGTTAGAGCAACTTATGAAGTGCTGTTGTCTCAACTGGACAAATATAATGATTTGAAAAATAATGTAAATTTCTTATCGGATTTTACAACTCGTAGAAAATTCGCTGACTTTGCTGGATTTATTGTATATGATGACAACGGAGAAGAGGTATTTAATTTTGGGAAATATAAAGGACAAAAAGTAGTTGATGTCTTTAATAAAGATAGTGGTTATTATGGCTGGATAAAAAAAGCCGACTTCCCTGCATACACAAAAAAAGTGGTAGAAAAGATTTGGAATAAAATGAAATTGCAAAATAAGTTTAACGAAATTAAATAGAAAATCTACTAACCTTTTATGAAAATAATTCGTTTGGACGAAGTAGATTCTACTAATGAGTACGCTAAGCGAATAATACAAGAGAATAATAATAACTTAATCCTCCCTGTTTGCATTATAGCAAATTATCAAACAAAGGGTAAAGGACGCCATGGTAATGTGTGGTTGTCAAAAAAAGGAGAAAATTTATTGTGCTCATATGTATCAATTAGTGAGTTTGATATGATAACTTATAACAAGTTGATAGCAGTTATTACAGCTAATGTGATAAAGCATCTTTATCCTGCGTTGAGAGTTAGCATAAAGTGGCCTAATGATATATTGGTAAATTCAAAGAAAATAGCAGGAATACTAATAGAAAAGATACAATCATATTATATTGCGGGTGTAGGTGTAAATATAAATCAAAGAAACTTTGAAAATTTAGCATTTGCTACATCTATATATAAAGAAACAGGACAAAAAGCAAATATGTTGTCTATAATTAACGAGTTTGGAAAAATAACACGAATTTTTGAAAAAGTAAATAAATCTTTTATTCATAAATTATATGATGAAATGCTTTGGAAATATGGAGAAGAGGTATGTGTAAAGGGGAAAAATGGAAAAATAAAAGGTAAAATTATAGAAGTAAATTATTATGGAGAATTAGTACTACAGACAAATCAGGGTATAAAGAAATATTCTAATAATAATTTTAAGATATGTATGTCTTAGGGATTATTTTTACCTATTAAATTAAAGTTTGTTTATGCTATTTCAAACCAACTTTTAATATTACTTTTGTAAGAATTTTAGAAAAATACAAAAAAGAGGATTTTTTATGAAAGAAGATAAAAGTGTAGAACAATTAAAGAATTTTATTTTAACAAACATAGAAGAAAAAAAGGGAGAAGCAATAAAAGTATTAGATCTTAGAAAAATAGAGAATGCTATTGCCGATTATTTTGTAATCTGCAATGCAACATCAAAAATTCATGCACAAACAATATCTGATCATATAGTAAGGCAAGTACGCACCAACTTAAAACAACGCCCATTGAGTGTAGAAGGTGAACAAAATGCTTTTTGGATATTGGTGGATTATGCTTCTGTGGTTGTCCATATATTTTTGCCTGAATATAGGGAGTTCTATGATTTAGAAGGTCTGTGGGGAGAAGTAATTGCAGAATATAATTACAATAATGCATAATTTTATTAAAATTTGATTTATGGAAAATAAAAATAAAATAAATAAAAACAATAATAAAAAACCATCACCTCTTTGGATATATGGAGGGATAGCAATATTATTTTTAATTATTTCCGTCTTATTTGATTCTGCTCCGAAAGGAAAGGAAGTAGGTTGGAAAAAATTATCGGATTTATTAAAAAACAAAGAAATAGAGCGAATAGTTATTGTAAATAAAGAAGTCGCTGAAATTTATTTAACGGAAGAAGCCAAATCTAAAGAAACAGGAGAAAATAACACTTTTGCCCGTTATACTAAAGTTCCTGATTATTATATGAATATAGGTTCTTTAGATGCGTTTGAAAGACGTCTTGATGAATTGCAAAATAATATTCCACCGGAAAAAAGAGTGGATGTTCAGTATGAAAAAAGAACGGATTATGTAGGTAGTATTTTGAGCTGGTTGATTCCTATTATTTTCTTTTTTGTGATATGGTTTTTCCTTTTTAAAAAGATTTCAGGAGGAGGTGCTGGAGGTGGTGGACAAATATTTAATATTGGTAAATCCAAGGCAAAAGTATTTGATAAAGAAAATAAAGTGAAAGTTACTTTTACAGATGTTGCGGGATTGGAGGAAGCAAAAGAAGAAGTGAAAGAAATAGTGGATTTTCTTAAAAGTCCAAATAAATATACAAAATTAGGCGGTAAGATACCTAAAGGAGTATTGCTGGTAGGTCCTCCAGGGACTGGTAAAACACTTTTGGCGAGAGCTGTGGCAGGAGAAGCCGAGGTTCCGTTTTTTTCATTATCAGGATCGGATTTTGTTGAAATGTTTGTGGGAGTTGGAGCAAGTAGAGTGAGAGATTTGTTTAAGCAGGCAAAAGACAAAAGTCCTTGTATTATATTTATTGACGAAATAGATGCAATAGGACGAGCTCGTGGACGTAGTGTGGTAGGTGGAAACGATGAAAGGGAAAGCACTCTTAATCAGTTGCTTACTGAAATGGATGGCTTTGAACCGAATAGTGGAATAATAGTGATAGCCGCAACTAATAGAGCAGATATTCTGGATCCTGCATTATTAAGAGCAGGTAGGTTTGACAGGCAAATTCATCTTGATTTACCAAACCTTGTAGAACGAAAAGAGATTTTCAAAGTACATACAAAAAATCTTAAATTGGCAGGAGATGTAAATATCGAGCAATTATCTAAGCAAACGCCTGGATTTTCAGGTGCAGATATAGCCAATGTATGCAATGAAGCTGCACTAATTGCTGCAAGAAAGAATAAAGATAAAATTTATATGGAAGATTTTATGGCGGCAATAGATAGAGTAATTGCAGGATTGGAAAAACGAACCAGAATAATTACAAAAAAAGAAAAGAAAACTATTGCTGTGCATGAGTCGGGACATGCTATTGTTAGCTGGATGCTTAAATATGCACATGCTCTTGTGAAAGTTAGTATTGTGCCTCGAGGCAGAACATTGGGAGCTGCCTGGTATATGCCGGAAGAACGGCAGATAACTACATACGAACAAATATTGGATGAAATGTGTGCCACTTTGGGAGGTAGAGCGGCGGAAGAAACAATGTTTGATACCATTTCTACAGGGGCATTAGACGATTTGGAAAGAGTTACCAAACGTGCTTATGCTCTAATTTCATATTTTGGCATGGGAGAAAAAATAAAAAATTTAAGTTATTATGATTCTACACATGATTATGATGGATATTTAAATCGTCCATATAGTGAAAAAACTGCTGAAGAGATAGATGAAGAAGTAAGAAAAATTGTAGAGGTACAATATGAAAGAGCAAAAAGAATATTAGCAGAGAATAAAGATAAATTGGAAGCATTATCAGAACTACTAAAAGAAAAAGAAACAATCTTTGCTGATGATGTAGAGAGGATACTTGGAGTGTCAAAAGCAATGCCAGAAAATGAAATGGAAGAAGAAGTAGAAGAAAAAGATAAAAGTGATATTATAGACCAAGAGAACAGAGCTGTTTTAAAAGATGCGGACAATAATCAAGGTGAAGTGAAAAATGCTAATAAAGAAACAGATGAAGAAAGCATAAATAACTCTAAAGAAGACAAATAGTAACTAATGGCAGCAGAAGAAGATATATTGTTAAGGCTTACTCAGGAAAAAGATAAAATACCATTTGACTTTGATAGAAAAGAAAAGATAAACGATGCGTTGTCTAAAGTCAAAGAGTTTTATGTAAATGATGAAAGTACAGAATTGTTAGAGTTATTAAATAAGCGATTAACGGAGGTAGGTGGAAAATTATTTATAGTAGATAATATAGAAGAATTCTTATTAGAGTTAAAAAAGATAAAAGAAGAAAATAAAATAAAACGTTTGGTTTCTTTCAATAAAAATATTGTGGATAAAATGTTATCTGTTAATGTGTTAATAGACTCTACCGAAGAAGAACTGTTGAGGTCTGATGCTTCAATTACATTGTGTGATTATGTTGCTGCCCGTACAGGTACTATATTGGTTTCAGGATATTCAGTGTTGAGTCGCAGAATAATATCTTATCCGGATATTCATATTGTTTATGCACATATTTCACAACTTGTTTATGATATGTCGGAAGCTTTGGAAAAGTTTTATAAAGCAAACAAAGACAAGTTTCCTTCTTTTGTCTCTTTTATCACAGGAGCAAGCAAAACTGCAGATATAGAAAAAACATTAATAATGGGAGCACATGGTCCTAAGAAAATTTATATATTTTTGTCAAACAATAAAATATTTTAATTATGGAAGATAAATATGTGAAAGTGTATGTTCATAATCAACGACATAAAATAATGTTGTTGAAAGAATTTTTATTAGAAAATGGGATATCAGAAGTTGCAGAAATAAATAAAAAAGGTTCAATGCTTTTGGTAGGAGATATAGAAATATATGTAAAAAAGGAAGAGGAGAATAAAGCTAGAAAACTTATAGAAGAATTTGAAAAAAATAATGAAGAAGAGTAACTTTTTAGTACGTACCCTTGTGGGAGTTGCGTATGTGTTAGTTATAATTTTTTCTCTTTTATTAGGCTCTATTTCATATTTTATATTATTCTTACTGCTTTCGCAAGTAACTTTAATAGAGTTTTATCTTATAATTAAAAAGAAAAGGGAACTAAGACCCCAAATTTATTTGGCTAGTATTATTTCTTTTTTAGCTTTTGGTCTATCTTTTCTTAACGCAATTGGTTATATCTCTGCTACTTTGGTTTTTATTGTAGCTCCTCTGGTTATGGTGATATTTATAAATGAAGTATTATTTTTCACTAAACGTTCTCTTTCCAATATTGCATATACTATTTTAGGATTAGTTTATGTTACGATTCCTTTTATATTATTAAATTATATTGTATTTCAAGGAGGAGATAATTCTAGTATAGCATATTTTTCTTATTTAAACGATGATAATTTATTTTCATTAACACCTTCGTCAGATACTATGTATCATCCTGAATATTTGTTATCTATTTTTGTACTTATATGGATATTTGATACTTTTTCTTATTTATGGGGTGTTACTACAGGAAAACATTTATTAATACATAAGGTGTCTCCTAAAAAAACATGGGAAGGATTTTGGGGAGGAATGCTATCCACATTTTTAGTTGCTTTCATTATTAGTAAGTGGCTTACATTTTTCTCTGCAGGACAATGGCTTGTATTAGCTTTTATTGTTGTGTTTTTTGGTTTATTTGGTGATTTAACCGAATCTTTACTTAAACGTAGTCTCCATATAAAAGATAGTAGTAATTTTATTCCAGGTCATGGAGGATTTCTGGATAGATTGGATAGTTTCTTAATGGTAATACCTATTTATTATTTATTTTTATTATTGATTTTAGGCTAAATGAAGTCTATAAAAATACATAGAGAAGGTTATCATTTTATAGTTAAATTTATTTTTTTTGCTTTACTTGCGAATGTTGCTATTATTTATACTTTTAAACATAATGATATAATAATAGGAACAGTAATAATTATTACGACAATATTACTAGGTGTATTATACAACTTTTTCAGAATTCCTAAACGGGAACATGTTGATAATGAAAATTTTATATATTCTCCTGCTGACGGACGTATAGTTGCAATAGAAAAATTTTATGATGATAAATATTTTAATAAAGAAGTTGTTTTTATTTCTATTTTTATGTCAATTACGGATGTCCATGTAAATTTTGCTCCAATATCAGGAGAAATTATTAAAAAAGAATATTTTCAAGGGAAGCATATTGTTGCTTTCAATCCCAAATCTTCCGAGAAAAATGAGAGAGCTTTACTAGTAATAAAGAATGATAACAAGCAATTATTAATAAAACAAATAGCAGGTTTTTTAGCCCGTCGGATAGTGAACAACTGGCAAGAAAGGGATAATATTAAACAATTTGAGGAAATAGGTATGATTAAATTTGGTTCCCGTGTAGATATTATAACGCCAAACCCTATAAATATAAAAGTAAAGTTAAATCAACAAGTATATACAAAAGAAACAGTTATTGCTGAATTTGTGTCTTAAAAAAAGTGTTTATTTGAAACTTAATTAGATGTATTTCGTAAAATAACAAATAAAAATATAATATTATGAAAAAAAATATCTTATTTATTTTTGGAGTTCTTTTTTTATCATATTTTCAAGTTTTTTCTCAGGCAGGTACTGAGTTCTGGTTAGCTCCTCCAAATATAACTAATGATCACAGACCGTCTGATTCTGATCAAGTATATCTAAATATTACGGCATTAGATACCGATGTAGTCGTTACTATATCCCAGCCGGCTAATAGTTCATTTTCTCCTATTACAGTAAATATTCCTGCACATACTTATCAAAGGGTTTCTTTGGTAAATTATGTGTATATGTTAGAGACCAAACCTACCAATACTATTTTGAATACAGGATTGCATATTGTTTCCGATTATCCTATTAGTGTGTATTACGAATATGATAATTTTAATAATCCTGATATTTTAGCTTTAAAAGGTGAAAATGCGTTGGGGACAGAATTTTATATTCCTCTTAACAATTATGCTCCTTTCCATAATCACACTTTTTCAGATACTGCTTATGCTTCGTTTGATATAGTAGCTACGGAAGATAATACTACCGTAAGAATTTATCCTATGAGGGATGTAAACGGGCATCAAGGACTACATCAGTTTGCAGTTCATTTAAATAAAGGTCAAACATATTCATGTGCTTGGACCGGAGCTAATTATGAACAACCATCTACTCATCCATATGGTAGTGTTGTGCTTGCTGATAAACCTATTGCCGTATCAATAAAAGATGACTCAGACCATAATCCTTCAGGAGGTTGTTATGATTTAATGGCAGATCAAATTGTTCCCACTAATATTATAGGTCGAGATTATATTGTAGTAAAGGGACAGCTTAATGGAGGTGAAAGTATTTTTATTACTGCAATAGAAAACAATACTGAGGTATATATAGATGGAAGCACTAATCCTGATACGGTGTTGTTTGCAGGAGAGGAATACCGTATTGATTTGGACGGGTCAGGCCATGAAAGAACTTATGTGCATTTGTCAAAACCAGCTTATGCTACTCATGTTACAGGGTTCGGCTGTGAAGAAGGAATTGCTATATTACCACCTCTTAACTGTGCAGGATCTAAGAGTGTTAGCTTTTCTAGATCTACAAATGAAGGATTTTTCTTAACCATATTGGTAAAAAATGGACATCAGAATGACTTTTCCGTTTCGCCACCTGATTTTAATATAGATGGAAGTGCTTTTCAAACTGTTCCGGGAACTAATGATGAATGGGTTGCGGCTATTTTTGATTTAAGTTCTGATGCTACTGTGGGACAAGCTTATACTATTTCAAACTCGTCCACTATTTTTGCTCTGGGGTTAATAAATGGTGGGCAAACATCAGGTTGTAGATATGGCTATTTTTCAGAATTTGTTGCAAAAATATTAGTAGATGCAGGACCTGACCAAACTATTTGTGCAAACTCCTTTGCCCAATTAAACGGTAGTGTGTCAGGAGGTGTTACAACAGGTATTTGGTCCACAAGCGGAACAGGAACATTCTCCGATCCAACAGACTTAAATGCTACATATACACCAAGTTATACAGATATACAAAATGGACATGTTACTCTTACTCTTACTTCTACCGGTGTATGTTTTCCACAATCTGATGATATGGAGCTTTATTTCGATCCTGCCCCTGTTGTAGATGCAGGACCAGATCAAACAGTATGTGCCAATAATGCTTCTGTACAATTGCAAGGTTCTGTAACCATTGCATCAGGAGGAGTTTGGAGTGGTGGAAACGGGACTTTTATACCTAATAATACTACTTTGGATGCTACCTATGTGCCAAGTGCTTCGGAAATAGCAAATGGTAGTGTTACTCTTACTCTTACAAGTACAGGTAACGGTTCTTGTAATCCGGAGTCTGACCAAATGACTATTACTATTACTCCAGCTCCTACAGTTGAAGCAGGTAGTGATCAATCTGTGTGTGCAAATAATCCTCAAGTTACTTTGAATGGAAGTGTAACAGTTGCAACAGGTGGACAGTGGACAGGAGGAAGTGGAAGCTATAATCCAGGAAGTAATGCATTAAATACGGTTTATACACCTTCTCAAGCAGAAATAAATAATGGACAAGTTACTCTTATTCTTACTTCTACAGGTAATGGAGATTGTTTAGCAGTGAGAGACTCAATGACAGTTACATTTACTCCAGCACCTACGGTAGATGCAGGTAGCGATCAAACTCTATGTGCAAATAATTCCGATGCTCAACTTTCTGGTTCTGTAAATGTAGCATCAGGTGGACAATGGTCCGGTGGATTAGGAATATTTGCACCTAATAATAATGATTTGAATGCTGTGTATCATCCAACTTCATCAGAAATTGCTTCAGGGCAAGTAATGTTATATTTAACTACTACGGGTAATGGTAATTGTAATGCAGTGGAAGACAGCGTAATGTTGCATTTTACTGAAGCTCCAACTGTAGATGCAGGACCGGATCAAGTAGTTTGTGAGAATAATCCTGAAGTTAATCTTGATGGTGCTGTTACTATTGCATCAGGAGGAGTATGGAGTGGAGGAAGCGGAACATTTGCTCCTAACAATACTACTTTGAATGCTACTTATATTCCTTCTGCTACGGAGATTGCAGTGGGGCATGTTACGCTTACACTTACTTCAGCAGGTAATGGCAATTGTAATCCTGTAAGTGATGATATGGAAATAATTATAAATCCTGCTCCTATAGTAGATGCGGGAGCTGATATTCATGCTTGTACCAATAATCCAAATGCTCA
>CAYQWX010000047.1:12161-15668 GCA_964421355.1 uncultured Bacteroidales bacterium | reverse complement strand
ACAAATGTATAATAATATTATTTCTCAGCCAAAATTATTTTATTAAATAAAAAAAAAATTAAAAATTACTTCCAACGCATAGAAGAAATCAAATGTTTTATATCTTCTTTTAGGTAAGAAATTACAGGTCTTAGAGAATCGTAATTTGGTCTCACATCAAAATACAAAGCTCCTCTAAAAAAATGTTTTACACTGTCAGTTATATAGAATTGTATATTAGATGCGCTATTCCCTTCCATATAATACATCAATCCATAAACTTTATGTATAGTATCAGTAATATTTGTTTCGTCAATGGCATCTGCCTTGAGCGTATGCTTATATGCCAAGGTTTGTGTTTCATCTAATATTTCGTTCAGATTCTCCATCGCCGGATTTTTGTAAGTAATATGTATAGTCGCTTTAAATTTTGGATATATAATATTTATCCATGCAGAATCTTTATTATATATTTTATATTCGGCATACTTTGAATATTCAAATTTATATGGGAAAATAGTATCAAACACTTTATAAGAATGAGGAGGCATATCTATCCTAAAATATCCTTTGGGTTTAGGGATATAATTATCTTCACAAGAAACAATCAAAAATAAAAATATCACAAATAGATATGAAAAAAATTTCAACTTTATATTCATATAAATAATTTTCTTATTATTGTTTTTCCACTAATACCTTTTCTATACGTCTATTATTAATTACTAGAACTTTAAATTTAAAGTCTTTATATAGCAATTCTTCACCTTGTTCAGGAAAACCTCTTTTAATCTCTAATATTAATCCTGCTATAGTATCAGCTTCTGGAAAATCTTCCTCAAAATAATCCTGTGATAACGAAAATATTTTAACAAAATCTCTTAGCAAAGCTTTACCATAAAACTCATATTTATTATCACTTATTTTAGTATATAGCGTTTGTTCATTATCAAATTCATCTTTTATATCCCCCACTATTTCTTCCAATATATCTTCTAAGGTAATTATACCTAATACTCCTCCGTATTCATCTACTACAATGCCTATGTGAACTTTCTTGTTCTTAAAATCAGATAACAAATCATTTATTTTTTTGCCTTCATACACAAAAAAAGGTTCTCTTATTAATTTCTGCCATTCAAAATGTTCATTTTTATTTAAATATGGTAGTAAATCTTTTACAAATAATATTCCTTTTATATTATCAAAACTTTGCTCATAAACAGGCAAGCGGGAATATCCATACTTTGTTATAATATCAAGTACTTGATTATAAGTATATGAAATATCAAGACCTATTACATCCACACGAGGTTTCATTATTTTTTTTACCTCTATATCCGAGAAATTGACTATCCCTTGTAATATTTTCTCCTCTTCTATATCTTCAGCAATATCTAATGCATAAGACAAGTCGGATAAAGAAATAGTAGATTTTCGTTCTGCTACTGCTTTTTTAAACATTGTGGATGTTCCTGTCAAAAACTTGGTAAATGGTAAAAATAAATAATATAATACTCTAATGGGATAAATCATTATTTTGGCAAATTTAACAGGATTTTGATTTGCCAATATTTTAGGTAAAATTTCACCAAACAATAAAATTAAAAATGTTATTATTACTACCTCTACTAAAAATGCAATGAGTTGATGATTACCAAAGTCAAATAATCTCCCCATCAATAATGAAGAAATAATAACTATACCAATATTTACAAGGTTGTTAGAAATAAGTATCGTAGCTAATAATTCTTCACTACGATTTAAGAATTTCAATATTAATTTTTCCTTTGGAGAAGCATTTTTATCTTCAAATAATTTTAAATCAGATGGAGATAGTGAGAAAAAAGCTACTTCCGAACCAGAAATAAGAGCAGAAAATAACAACAAGATTATAATGACTATTAAAAAAACAGTCTCTTCTACTCCAAAATTACTACTAACAAAAAAAGATAATAATAACGGGATTACCGCATCATCTATTTCATTCATTATTTATTATAATTATTTCCCTTTTTAATATATTTTCAAATACTAAAAAGGTAAATCATCTTCTTCCTCAGCTGGTGGTATATTATTTTTAGTATCATTACCACCATCTATGAAAGTGTCGCTTGAAGGCTCTGCGGAATTAGTTTCAGTTTTTTCCACATTAGATATTTCACCACGCCCCAACATTCTTATAACATCTGCTACTATTTCAAAACTATATCTTTTATTACCGTCTTTATCTTCATAATCACGTCGTCTAATACGACCTTCTACATAAAGCAAGGTACCTTTCTTTACATATTTTTCAACAACATCAGCCAATCCTCTCCATGCAACAACAGAATGCCATTCTGTATGTTTATTATCTTTATAATATTCATTGGTTGCTACACGCAAAGATGCTACTTTTGTGCCGGAATCTAATGTTCTAATTTCGGGATCAGCCCCAACATTACCTATTAAAATAACTTTATTTAACATGATTTTATTTGTTTTTTTCTTCTTCTAATATTCTATAAGCATAATTTAATATGGTATCATCTTCTAAAATAACTACTCCACCGTCTGGTCCTTGTTCTATATGTATTCCAGGAGAAGTTCCTTTATCAAAATTAGTTCCTCCAAAATAATTTCTCACTGTCTCAACATCTAAATTTAAAGCCTCAGCTATACGTTGCATACTTCCATTTGGAAGACTATCTTTTATTCTTCTTAATTCGTTGAATGTCAATTTCACCTCCATAACAATTCCTTATTTTATTTTTTATTGTAAAGATAAACTTTTTTAATTAAACAAAAAAATTTTATTATGCTTCTCCTCTCGGTTTCCCTATATTCATAAAAGGAGTATGTCCTCCTTCCGGAATCTTTATTGTACCAAACATTGACTCATACTTGCTTATATTATCTTGAAGAGCCATTAACAACCGTTTTGCATGTTCAGGAGTTAAAATAACCCGTGTTTTAACTTTTGCCTTAGGAATACCTGGTAGTATTCGCACAAAATCCAAAACAAATTCACTTGAGGAATGAGATATTATAGCTAAATTGGAATAAACCCCTTGAGCCACCTCTTCAGGTAGCTCAATATCTATTTGTTTTGGGGCATTCATATCTTGTTTATTCATTATTTTTCTGTTTTATTATTTACTAATTCTTCTTCGGTATTTTCTTGTTCTTTATATTTATCAGCTTCACTCTTATGCCATACTTGCATTTTTTGATATATTCTCAACCCTGTTCCTGCAGGAATCAAATGTCCAACTATTACATTCTCTTTTAATCCCAATAATCTATCTTCTTTTGCCCTTATTGCAGCATCATTTAACACTTTGGGTGTTTCTTGGAACGACGCAGCAGATATAAAGCTTTTTGTTTGCAATGCCGCTCTTGTTATTCCTTGCAATACAGGTTTAGACACAGCAGGACGAGCATCTCTTACTTGAACAAGTTTTTTGTCTGCTCTTCTTAATTGAGAATTTATTTCTCTCAATCTTCTTGGTGATATAATTTGTCCTTTATTCACTTCTGTAGAAT
>CAYQWX010000047.1:0-12151 GCA_964421355.1 uncultured Bacteroidales bacterium | reverse complement strand
TACCACTTTCTTACCATATATTTCATCATTGGCTTCCATAAAATCAATTTTATCAACCAATTGTTTTGGCAAGAATAGTGTATCCCCTGGATCTTCCACTTCTACTTTACGCATCATTTGCCTTACTATTACCTCAAAGTGTTTATCATTGATTTTTACACCTTGCAAACGATAAACTTCTTGAACTTCGTTTACCAAGTATTCTTGTACTGCTGTTGGACCTTTAATAGCAAGAATATCATTAGGAGTAATAGCCCCATTTGTTAATGGAGTTCCTGCTTTTACAAAGTCATTTTCTTGAACAAGAATTTGTTTAGATATTTGAACTAAATATTTTTTTGTTTCTCCTGTTTCTTTTGAGGTAATTGTTATTTCTTGTTTTCCTCTTTTTATAGAACCAAAATGCACTATCCCGTCTATTTCTGCAACCACAGCAGGATTGCTTGGGTTTCTGGCTTCAAATAATTCCGTTACTCTTGGCAATCCTCCTGTAATGTCGCCTGCTTTTGCAGAACGTTTAGGTATTTTTACTATTACCTGTCCTACTTTCACCTCATCTCCTTCGGATAAGGAAATATGTGCACCTACAGGTAAGGTATAAGTTTTAAGAACTTCTTTTCTCTTATCCACAATCTTTAACATTGGGATTTTACTTTTATCCTTTGTTTCTATTATAATCTTTTCTTCTAATCCAGTGTTTTCATCCCTCTCTAATATATAGTTTGTATTTTCTACCAGGTTCTCAAAAACAACTTTACCTGAAACTTCAGAAACTATTACAGTATTATATGGATCCCATTCACAAATTAATTCTCCCTTTTTTAATTTTTCACCATTCTTTTTATACAAACGAGAACCGTAAGGAATTGACTTACTATACAAAGTCAGTTTTGTTTTAGGATCTATCAAAAACATTTCTGACATTCGGCTCACTACAATATCTATTTCTTTTCCGTCAGGTTCTACATAGGGCACTGTTCTTAATTCTTCTATTTCCAATATCCCGTCATATTTTGCTACTATAGAAGAATCTGTTCCAATATTACCTGCAGTACCTCCTACGTGGAATGTTCTAAGTGTAAGCTGTGTTCCAGGTTCTCCAATAGATTGGGCAGCAATTACACCTACTGCCTCTCCTCGTTGTACCATTTTACCTGTAGCCAAGTTTCTACCATAACATTTTGCACACGCACCCCATTTGGACTCACAAGTAAGAACTGACCTAATTTCTACTTCTTCTATTGGTGAATCTTCTATTTTTTTAGCTATATCTTCCGTTATTTCTTCTCCACTAGCAACAATAAGTTCCCCTGTATTTGGATGATATATATCATGTACTGATACTCTACCCAGTATTCTATCATACAATGTTTCTACTACTTCATCATTATTTTTTATTGCAGTAGCAACAATTCCTCTTAATGTGCCACAATCTTCTTCGGCAATAATCACATCTTGTGCTACATCAACAAGCCTTCTGGTCAAGTATCCTGCATCAGCAGTTTTAAGAGCAGTATCTGCCAATCCTTTACGTGCACCGTGAGTAGAAATAAAGTATTCCAACACCGACAACCCTTCTTTAAAGTTTGCCAAAATTGGATTTTCTATAACTTGCCCACCAGTTGAACCTGATTTTTGTGGCTTAGCCATCAAACCACGCATACCAGCCAACTGACGAATTTGTTCTTTTGACCCACGAGCTCCGGAATCAATCATCATATAAATTGAATTAAACCCATTTTTATCTTTTTTGAGGGTATCCATCAATATATTAGTAAGCTTAGTGTTGGTATGCGTCCATATATCTACTATCTGATTGTAACGTTCATTATTGGTAATAAGTCCCATATTGTAATTAGCCCAAACTTCTTCTACTTTTTGGTAGGCTTCTTCCAATAATTTTTCTTTTTCTTTAGGAATGATAATATCATTTAAGTTAAAAGACAATCCACCTTTAAATGCAGATATATATCCTAAATGCTTAATGTCATCTAAGAATTTTGCAGTTACTGCACTACCTTTCTTTTTATAAATCATTCCGATAATGGAACGTAACTCTTTTTTGGTAAGCAAACGATTGATAAACTCTATACCTTCCGGCACATATTGATTTAAGACAACTCTACCTACCGTAGTTTCAATGAGTTCATTATTTCTTCTAACTTTTATTTTAGCATGTAGATCTACTTTCTTTTCATTTAATGCAACTAAAACTTCTTGCGTGCCATAAAATACCAAACCTTCACCTTTAGCTCCTGGTAATTCCTTAGTTATATAATAAAGCCCCAAAACCATATCTTGTGATGGCACTGTAATAGGAGTACCATTTGCAGGACTTAATATATTATGAGCACCTAACATTAATAATTGGGCTTCCAATACCGCTTCATTACTTAATGGCAAGTGTATAGCCATTTGGTCACCATCAAAGTCTGCGTTGAAAGCAGTACAAGCTAATGGGTGTAATTGTATGGCTTTACCTTCTATCAATCTAGGCTGAAAAGCTTGAATACCTAATCTGTGAAGTGTAGGAGCACGGTTTAACAGGACAGGATGTCCTTTCAATAGATTTTCAAGAATATCCCAAATTACAGGTTCTCGTCTATCTATTATTTTTTTAGCCGATTTTACTGTTTTAACAATTCCTCTTTCCAGTAATCTTCTTATAATAAAGGGTTTATATAGTTCAGCTGCAATTTCTTTAGGCAACCCACATTCATGCATCTTTAATTCTGGTCCTACCACAATAACAGAACGTGCAGAAAAGTCAACACGTTTTCCTAACAAGTTTTGACGAAAACGTCCTTGTTTCCCTTTTAAGTTATCGGTTAAAGATTTAAGCGGTTTATTACTATCATTTTTTACAGCACTTGATTTTCTGGAGTTATCTAATAAGGAATCTACCGATTCTTGCAACATTCTTTTTTCATTGCGAAGTATAATCTCTGGAGCATTTATGGACATCAATCGTTTTAAGCGATTGTTTCTGATAATAATCCTGCGGTATAAATCATTTAAATCGGAAGAAGCAAAACGTCCTCCATCAAGAGGAACTAGTGGTCTCAAATCAGGAGGAATTACGGGTAATATTTTAAGAATCATCCATTCTGGCTTACTCTTTCCATTTGCACTTCTAAAAGCTTCTACTATATTTAATCTATTTAAAGCTTCTTTTCTTCTTTGGCTTGAGGTATCCGTATTCGCTTGATGTCTCAAATCATAAGAAAGTTTATCTAGATCCAAACGTTCCAGCAGCATCAGTACTGCTTCTCCTCCCATTTTAGCAATAAACTTGTTGGGGTCATCATCTGGTAGAAGTTGATTTTCTTTTGGAAGTGAACTTATTATTTGATAATATTCTTCATCATCCAAAAATTGCATTTTGGTTATACCATCTTCTTCTTTTATACCTGGTTGGATTACTACATATCTTTCATAATAAATGATTTGTTCCAACTTTTTAATAGATAGCCCAAGTAATAAGCCCACTTTAGAAGGCAAACTTCTAAAAAACCATATATGTACAACAGGGACAACCAATTGTATATGCCCCATTCTTTCTCTCCTAACTTTCTTTTCAGTAACTTCTACTCCACAACGGTCACATACTATCCCCTTATAACGTATTCCTTTATATTTGCCACAATGGCATTCATAATCTTTTACAGGGCCAAAAATCCTTTCACAAAACAAACCGTCTCTTTCGGGCTTATAAGTCCTGTAATTTATTGTTTCAGGTTTTAATACTTCTCCCCAAGAATCTGCAAGTATTCTATCAGGAGAAGATAATGTAATTCTTATTTTAGAAAAGTTACTTTTTATTCTTGTACTTTTTTTATAAGCCATAATATCGAAAATTTTTCTTATTTTTTATTCTTCTTCAAAATCTAAATTTAGAGCTAATCCTTTAAGTTCATTTACCAATACATTAAATGATTCGGGTATTCCAGGTTCGGGCATAGGTTTACCTTTTACTATTGCCTCATATGTTTTGGAACGTCCTTCTATATCGTCAGATTTTACAGTAAGAACTTCTCTTAATATATGAGCTGCACCAAATGCTTCCAAAGCCCAGACTTCCATTTCTCCAAATCTTTGACCTCCAAACTGTGATTTACCTCCTAATGGTTGTTGGGTTACTAAAGAATAAGGACCTATTGCACGGGCATGCATTTTATCATCTACTAAGTGATTTAGTTTCATCATATATATTACTCCAACAGTAGCAGGTTGTTCAAATTTTTCTCCAGTTTCTCCGTCATAAAGATAAGTCATACCATAATCTGGTACTCCTGCCTTTCTTGTCCAATTTGTAATATCTTCCAAAGAAGCTCCATCAAATATAGGTGTGGCAAATTTAACACCTAATACTTCACCTGCCCAACCAAGTACTGTTTCGTATATCTGTCCAATGTTCATACGAGAAGGCACACCCAAAGGATTAAGCACAATATCAACAGGTGTTCCGTCTTCCAAAAATGGCATATCTGCTTCTCTTACTATCTTAGCAACAATACCTTTGTTACCGTGGCGTCCTGCCATTTTATCCCCTACTTTAAGCTCTCGTTTTTGTGCAACATAAACCTTTGCTAATTTCAGTATTCCACTTGGGAGTTCATCTCCGATTGTTATATTAAAGATTTTTCTTTTTCTTTCTGCTTCTATCTCTTTATATTTAAGATTATAATTGCTTAATATTTTAACAACCAGATTGTTTGTTTTTCTATCATTAGACCATTTATTAGTATTAGCAACATTAGAATAGTCTAATTTTTCCAATATATCTTTTGTAAATTTTACACTTTTAGGAACAACAAATTCACCTAAATTATTTTTTATACCCGGAGAACTTTTTCCTATCAGTATTTTTGACAATTTGTCTATAAGTTTTTTTCGTAAATATTGTTTCTTTTCTTCTGCTTCTTTTTCTACCTTTTCTTTTAGAAAATTTTCTACACTTTTCGTACGTTTGTCTTTAGTAGTGCGTTCAAATAAGTCTGTAGCTATCACAGTTCCATGTAAAGAAGGAGGAGCCTTCAAAGAAGCATCTTTTACATCTCCAGCTTTATCTCCAAATATAGCCCGTAAAAGCTTTTCTTCTGGGGTAGGGTCTGCTTCACCTTTAGGAGTTATTTTACCAATAAGTATATCTCCCGGCTTTATTTTAGCTCCAACTCTTATTATACCTCTACTATCCAGATTTTTAGTTGCTTCTTCACTTACATTAGGTATATCATAAGTTAAAACTTCTTCTCCTAATTTGGTATCACGTACTTCTAATGAAAAATCCTGAACATGAATAGAAGTATAAAAATCACCTCTTACTACTCTTTCGGATATTACAATAGCATCTTCAAAGTTATATCCTTTCCATGGCATAAAAGCAACTTTTAAGTTGCGACCGAGAGCCAATTCTCCATCTACACTAGCAAAACCTTCGGTTAAAATATCTCCTTTCTTTATTTTTTGACCTGTTTTTACAATAGGAGTAAGATTAACAGTAGTATTTTGATTAGTTTTTTTGAATTTAGTTACATTATAAGTAACTATCTCATCATCAAAACTTACGAGTTTTTCTTCTTCTGTTTTATAATATTTTACTTTTATTTCATTAGCATCAACATAAACAACTTCACCATCAGCCTCTGCTACCAAATGTATTCTGGAATCTTTTATCACTTGTCCTTCCAATCCTGTACCAACAATAGGAGCTTCAGGTCTTACCAAAGGTACACCTTGACGCATCATATTGGACCCCATCAATGCACGGTTAGCATCATCATGTTCCAAAAATGGAATAAGTGATGCAGAGATAGATGTAATTTGATTAGGAGCTACGTCCATTAAGGTTATTTCCTCAGGAGTTACTACTGGAAAATCTCCTTTTTGACGAGCTTTTATTCTTTCATTTTTAAATATGCCTTCGTCCCAATCAACTGGTGCATTAGCTTGTGCTATAATATGTTTTTCTTCTTCCTCTGCAGTAAGATAAACTACATCTTTGTTATTTAAATCTATTTTTCCTGTTTCTACTTTTCTATAAGGAGTAGAGATAAAACCTAAATCTGTAATTTTAGCATATACACAAAGTGATGTTATAAGTCCAATATTAGGCCCTTCAGGCGTTTCAATCGGACACAAACGTCCATAATGTGTATAGTGAACATCGCGTACTTCAAATCCTGCCCGTTCTCTCGTTAAACCACCAGGTCCCAAAGCAGATAAACGGCGTTTATGCGTCATTTCTGAAAGAGGATTAGTTTGATCCATAAATTGGGACAACTGATTAGTTGTAAAGAAACTATTTATAACAGATGATAATGTTCTTGGGTTTATCAAATCGGCAGGTGTAAATACTTCACTATCTCTAACATTCATCTTTTCACGTATAGTACGTGCCATTCGGGCTAAACCAACACCAAATTGATTAGCTAATTGTTCTCCAACTGTCCTAACCCGTCTATTACTCAAATGGTCTATATCATCTACATCTTTTCTAGAATTAACTAATTCTATTAAGTATTTTATAATGTGTATTATATCTTCTTTTGTAAGTATCCTTACATCAGTAGGTATATTTAGATTTAATTTTTTATTTATTTTATAACGACCAACTTCTCCTAAATCATATCTTTTTTCCGAGAAAAATAATCTGTTAAAAACCTCTCTAGCTTGAGTTTCGTCAGGAGGTTCTGAACTTCTTAGCTGGCGATATATATATACAACAGCTTCTTTTTCCGAATTTGTAGGATCCTTTTGTAGAGTATTATATATTATTGAATAATCATGAGCCCTATCGTGACCTGTATCTTTATGAACAAGTATTGTAGATTCTCCTGATTTTAGTATTAAATCTATATGTTTTTCTTCCAAAACGGTTTCCCGTTCTATAATTATTTCGTTTCTTTCTAATGAAACAACTTCTCCAGTATCTTCATCTACAAAATCTTCTAACCAGGTTTTCACTACTCTACCGGCAAGTTTTCTACCTATTGCTTTCTTAAGTTCCGATTTAGTTGCTTTTATTTCTTCTGCTAAATCAAATATTTCTAAAATATCTTTGTCTTTCTCAAAACCAAGAGCTCTCAAAAGAGTAGTTACAGGAAGTTTTTTCTTTCTGTCAATGTATGCATACATTGCATCGTTTATATCTGTAGCAAATTCTATCCAAGAACCTTTAAATGGAATAATACGGGCAGAATATAATTTTGTTCCGTTTGGGTGAATACTTTGTCCAAAAAATACTCCGGGAGAGCGGTGCAATTGTGAAACTACTACTCTTTCAGCACCATTTATTATAAATGTTCCTCTCGGGGTCATATATGGAATATTTCCAAGATATACATCTTGAACTACAGTTTCAAAATCCTCATGTTTGGGGTCGGTGCAATATAATTTTAATTTTGCCTTTAATGGCACACTATATGTTAATCCTCTATTAAGACATTCTTCCATGGAGTAATTAGGTGGGTCAACAAAATAGTCTAAAAACTCGAGAACAAAGTTGTTACGAGTATCTGTTATTGGAAAATTATCTTTAAAGACTTTATACAATCCTTCTTCTTTTCGCTTATTTGGCGTTGTTTCCAACTGAAAAAAGTCTTGAAATGACTTTAATTGTATTTCCAGAAAATCTGGATATTCAAGAATTTTTTCCGTTGAAGCAAAACTTACTCTCTTTTTTGAAGACATATTTTTATGCTATTTTAATTTTTAATAAGAACTTACAAAACAAAAAATAATAACAGATTGTCCTTGTTTCAACCTGCAAATAATTTAAACACTTGTTTATATAACAATAAGCAACACAGGCACCCTTCCTAATAGATGGAGTACCCGTGTTACTTTAGAAAATATCATTTTCAATGGTGTAAAGCTTTATTACTTAATTTCAACTTCAGCACCAACTTCTTCTAATTTAGCTTTTAAAGATTCAGCTTCATCTTTAGAAACTTTTTCTTTTATTGCTTTAGGAGCTTCATCAACCAAAGCTTTTGCTTCTTTAAGACCTAATCCAGCGATTTCTTTTACAGCTTTAACTACTTGTAGTTTTGCTCCACCTGGAGAAACTAAAATTACATCAAATTCTGTTTTTTCTGCTTCACCACCTTCAGCACCACTTCCAGCAGGACCTGCTACTACAGCAGCTGCTGCAGGTTCTATACCATATTCATCTTTCAAGATATCAGCTAATTCTTTAACTTCCTTTACTGTTAAATTTACTAAATCTTCTGCTAATTTTTTTATGTCTGCCATTTTTGTAAAATTTTTTAAATTAAACCTTTTTTATTATTTTTATTGATTTTTTAATAATTATTTATTTGCTCGCTTTTTCTTCGAGCGTTTTCATTAGACCAGCTAGGATGTTCTTGCCTGATTCCAAAGAAGACATTACATTGCGTATTGGACTTTGTAATAACAATACAACATCTGCCAACAATTCTTCCTTGGATTTCAATGTTGCCAATTCCTTCAACTTGTCATCTCCAAAGTAATATGATTCCTCTACATAAGCCGCTTTTAATATTGGCTTTTCTAATGTTTTTCTAAACTCTTCAATTATTTTTCCCGGCACATTACTTACTTCGGACAACATTAATGCTGAAGGTCCTTTTAGCACTGTTTCAAATTGTTCAAATTCTTCGTTTATTTGTTTTAATGCCCTTAGCATCAAGGTATTTTTGGCAACTTTCAACTTCACCCCTTTTTCGTGGCATTTTCGTCTTAAATCACTGGTATCTTGTGCATTTAATCCCGAAACATCAGTAATATAGATATGGGGATATGATTTTAACAAATCTACCAGTTCATCAATGATTTTATTCTTATCTTCTCTTTTCATTTTTCCTATCTTTTAATTATTCATCAACCTTTTTAGGGTCGACCTTGATACTTGGACTCATTGTAGAAGACATGTGTATAGATTGTACATAGGTACCTTTCGCGGCAGGCGGTTTTAATTTAATAACCGTCTTAATTAATTCCCTTGCATTATCTTCTATTTGCTCGGGTTTAAACGAAACTCTACCTATGGAAGCGTGTACAATCCCATATCTATCTACTTTAAAGTCTATTTTTCCACTTTTTACATCTTTTACGGCTTTACCTATATCCATAGTAACGGTTCCGCTTTTTGGATTAGGCATAAGCCCTCTTGGACCAAGAACTCTACCAAGTTTTCCTACTTTTGGCATAACTTGAGGCATTGTAATTACCACATCAAAATCTAGCCAACCTTCTTTTTGTATTTTGTCAATATATTCATCTAACCCAACATAATCTGCACCTGCTTCTTTTGCTTCATCCTCTTTGTCAGGAGTACACAATACCAACACTTTCTTTTCTTTACCTGTGCCATGAGGTAATGTTGTAACACCTCTCACCATTTGGTTTGCTTTTCTTGGATCTACCCCTAATTTTATATCAACATCTACAGATGCATCAAAATTGGTTGTGGTAATATCTTTTACTATTTTGGAAGCCTCACTTAATGTATATTTCTTTTGAGAGTCGTATTTCTCAAGTATTTGTTTTCTCTTTTTTGTCAATTTCTTCATTGCAAATCAATTTAAAATGGTCTTTCTCCTTCAATAGTTATACCCATACTTCTTGCTGTTCCTGCTACCATTTTCATTGCTGATTCTATGGTAAAACAGTTCAAGTCAGGCATTTTGTTTTCAGCTATTGCCCGGATGTCATCCCAAGTTACGCTTCCAACCTTTTTACGATTAGGTTCCGGAGAACCTTTTTTGAGTTTAGCACGTTCTAGTAGTTGTACTGATGCGGGAGGTGTTTTAATTACAAAATCAAATGATTTGTCTTTGTAAACCGTAATAATAACAGGCAAAATCTTTCCTGCTTGGTCTCTAGTTTTATCATTAAACTTCTTACAGAAGTCCATGATATTAACACCTTTAGATCCCAACGCAGGCCCCACCGGTGGTGACGGATTTGCTTGTCCTCCCGGAATTTGCAGCTTAATAAAGCCTTCTATTTCCTTTGCCATTTGCGTTTGTTATTTTTTTTATTTATTATTTACTTAATTTTATATTTTTTCTACTTGCAAAAAGTTTAACATTACAGGAGTCTTTCTTCCAAATATTTTAACCATGACTTTTAATTTTTTTCTTTCTTCATCCACTTCCTCTATTGTTCCTATAAAATCAGCAAAAGCTCCATCTACAATTTTAACAGACTCACCAACATTAAAAGTCATATCTACTTCCTCTCCTTTGTCAGCCAGATCATCTACTATGCCCAACATTCTAAAAGCCTCTTCAGGACGCATTGGTATAGGTTTTTTCCCATTATCTTCTCCTAAAAAATATAATACTCCTGTAATATCTTTTATTGTACTAATAAGTTCTCCATCTAAATTACCATTCACTTCTATCAATACATAACCGGGAAGATAATTTTGTTCTTTTGTAATTTTTTTACCGTTTTTTATTTGATATACTTTTCTGGTAGGAACTAAAACTTTTGTTACCACATTTTGAAGTCCCAATCGAGCCATTTCATTTTCTATATATTCTTTCACCTTTCTTTCCTTTCCACTAATAGCTCTCAATACATACCATTTTTTCCCGGCTAACTGTTGTTCCATTATTCTTTTTATTTATTTTTTAATAAAATAGTCCGTAAATAAAATGCATTAAGTTTTTGAAAAATATGTCCATAATTGCTATAATCAAAGCAATTATAAGCATTGCAACAAAAACTACTATTGCACTATTTTGCAACTCTTTCCAGGAAGGCCATGTAACCTTATAAACTAACTCGTTATAAGATTCCTTTATGTAACTTACTATCTTACTCATAAGATTATTTTATATAGCACGGGAGGAGAGAATCGAACTCCCAACCTACGGTTTTGGAGACCGTTGCTCTGCCAATTGAGCTACTCCCGTATGTATTTAAAAGGTTTGCCTTCACAAACACATTGTGAAAACAAACCTTTTTTTCATTTATTAAAAGAACTATTCTTATTCAATAATATCAATTATTTGTCCAGCGCCAACAGTTCTACCACCTTCACGAATAGCAAAACGTAATCCTTTATTCAATGCAACTGGGTAAATCAATTCAACTTCTATAGTTACATTATCACCAGGCATTACCATTTGTACTCCTTCCGGTAATTTTACTGTTCCTGTAATATCCAATGTTCTTAAATAGAATTGTGGTCTATAATTGTCATGAAATGGTGTATGACGACCACCTTCTTCTTTTTTCAAGACATATACTTCAGCTTTAAACTTAGTATGAGGAGTAATGGAACCTGGTTTTGCTAATACCATTCCTCTTTTAATTTCTTTTTTATCAATACCTCTTAACAATAAACCTACATTGTCTCCTGCTTCTCCTCTATCCAATATTTTTCTAAACATTTCTACTCCAGTAACAACAGTTTTCTTTTGAAGTCCCAATCCTACGATTTCCACTTCTTCTCCTGTTGTAATAACACCAGTTTCTATTCTACCTGTTGCAACTGTACCACGACCTGTAATTGAAAATACATCTTCTACTGGCATTAAGAATGATTTTTCCACATCTCTTTTAGGAGTAGGGATATATTCATCTACTACATCCATCAATTCAACAACTTTTTGTTCCCACTTAGGTTCACCATTAAGAGCACCTAATGCAGAACCTTGAATAACTGGAGCTTCATCTCCATTAAATTCATATTGATTAAGTAGATCTCTTACTTCCATTTCTACTAATTCCAACATTTCTTCATCATCTACCAAATCAACTTTATTCAAGAAAACAACTACTGCGGGTACATTTACTTGTCTTGCCAACAATATATGTTCTCTTGTTTGAGGCATAGGACCGTCAGTAGCAGCAACTACCAATATTGCACCGTCCATTTGAGCAGCACCTGTTACCATGTTTTTAACATAGTCAGCGTGACCTGGACAGTCTATATGAGCATAATGCCTCTTTGCTGTTTCATATTCCACATGAGCTGTGTTGATAGTAATACCCCTTTCTTTTTCTTCAGGTGCATTATCAATAGAATCAAAGTCTTTTTCTTGAGCCAAACCTTGTTTAGCCAAAACTTTTGTTATAGCAGCTGTCAAGGTTGTTTTACCGTGGTCTACGTGACCTATTGTACCTACATTTACGTGCGGTTTGGTTCTTT